>NZ_CP103059.1:0-109531 GCF_048298425.1 Marinobacter sp. MA | reverse complement strand
CTCAAGACCATCCAGCAACTCAGCCAAATCGCGCTTTTTGGCATTTGCCATACCTGCTGCCAGATCGGTGCCTTTAAGCTCTACCAGAATATCCAACAGCTTTTCGCGCTTGACCCGCTTGAAATAATTCTCCTTGGTCGGCTGCCAGAGAGCGCTTAAATCAAAGTTGATTTGCTCTTTCACAAGTTCGGCAATGACCGAGCTGGATGAACGCAGCGACTGAGCGACACAAAAAGCGTGAATCGCCAGCTTGTCCGGCATCGTCAGTGATTGGAACGCCCTGAACATATCCGCCTCGGTTTCCTCATTCATCCAAACCAGATTCAAACCGTCTCGCGTTTTCTGAATCTTTTCGGCGGCTTTGGTTTCCAGGATGTCCTTGGGACTGAACTCGGCCCACTGAACACTGATGTCACAGAGTCGGAGGAAGCTTTGTGCCACACGCTGCAACGCCATATTGAACACCGACAAATCAAAGCACAGTTCCGGTGAATCCATCAGATCAGCTTGCAGGGCCTGCAAGCTATAAGCACTCAGATCACTCAAGAGCGCCGCGCTTTCGTCCGGTTTCTTAGGAACATCAACCGCGCCCTGCTCGTCTTCGCCCTCGCTACCTTTCTCACCGTCTTCGGGCTTCACAATACCTTCGCGGTATTCCGGCTCCCCTTCCCGTCCAATCAGAATGAGAACGCCCGCCTCCGCCTTCTGCCCTACGGAAAATACTCGAGAGTTTTCTTTCTGCTCCTGCAAATCCCTTTCTTCGTCGGTCAGTCGGTCGTGTTCTTCATCCTCTTCCTCTGTCCATTCCGGCATCGGCTTCTCATTCAAGACATTCAAACGGCCATCGATCTCGGCCAGTCGGGCGCTCAACGCCTCGGGCAGGTCCACTTCAATTTCCGGCTCCACGCGCCTCATGCTGGCAAACGGTGAGGACCAGAAACCACCAAAGGTATACTCCACCCATTTCCAGCCCTCGACCTTCTTCTCAGCCACCAGTCGCTCGATCTTGGCCTCTGCCAACGACTTCAAAAGCTCCGGATCGTTGAGGTAGGTCACCTCCTGGAACAGATCGGACGCCACACTACCACCGGCCTGCTCATAGGCTTCCAAGCCCACAAACACAGCCATAGGCTCGGTGCTTCGAACATTCTCAGGCAGCAAACGAGAACGAATCTCCCACGCCGAGAAGCCATAGCCCTCCTTCATTTCAGCAAAAACCGCCGCCTGTTTTTCCTGATCGTCGGAAACGGTGAAGGCCATGACCTCCTTTTTATCCAGTTCCCGATTACGGAAAGCCTGCAAAATCACCGGGGCCACCCCGCCGAGCTTCAACAGTTTGCGAACATCCGTCACGCTGTGGCCGAATTTCTTGGCAATGTCCTCGGCGCTCATGCCCTGCTCGTTCAACTGCATATAGGCCGAAAACCAATCCGCGTCGTGCATTGCCGCTTTCAAGTTTTCCGCCATTGAGGCCTCGGTGGCGTCGGTCTGATCTTTCACCACACAGCGCACAGGGTAATCCTTCGCAATGTCGCCGTTCTCTGCCAAATGCTGCAACGCAGCCAGACGGCGGCCACCGCCGACAACCTCAAACTTACCGCGCTTCTTCGACTTCACAACAATCAAGTTCTGTAGCAGCCCCTGAGAGCCGATAGAAGCGATTAACTGCTGATCCTCTACATCTGCCGCCGATACCTTACGAACGTTCTTCTCAGAGATTGTGAGGGCGTTCAATTTGATGTTCTGTTCCATGGTGTCAGTTCCTTGTCAGTTGGGTGTTTCCGTCCGGAAACCGTTGGGGGCTCTCGCCCCCGCATGGGTTAAGCGGCGATCAGCCGATCAGGGAGGTGAATCGCGTATGAGCGCTGACCATGGGAAATGGACAGCCCCTCATGGTCCTCATGAATCCGCCAAGCCGATCCGGCCTCAACCAACTCACGCAACAGAGCCAAACGATCCGGCAGATGGTCGCGCCCAAAATTGCGATCGGCATCGGCTTTGTAATCGTCGGTGAGCTCCCATTGAGTTTTCACCCGAGCATCGGTATCCCGAGCCAAAAGGCGAACGACGTGGGGAATCGTCCATTTCTTGGGCAGCTTTTGCAGTGGGTTCACCCGCTGTGCAGCAAACGGGCAAAATTCGATTTTCGCGTCCCTCTGATAGCCCCAAAGCTTCAACGTATCCCGAAGGCGCACATGCTTGGTTGGCTCACAATAGAAGGCCGCGCAAACCTCCAGGACCTTCTTCAGTGACCAGCCACAGATCGCCAGAAAATCCATCACGTCCGACTCGTTACCGCCCAAACTGAAGCGGTTCAGAGTCTTGCCACGGCTCATGGCCTCGGCTGTGTCAGTGATGACAAGGTTGAAATCGTCTTTGTGCAGACCGTAGCGACGAACGTGAGCGGCAGGCTGGGCTACGAAAAGGTCTCGCAGCTCAAAGGCCATTACCCAAGCCGCACGGTTTTCCAGATGAGGGGTAGAAATGACTTTCAACATGGTGGGAATCTCCTAACTCGCCTCGATAACCGGCGGCGAACCCGGAGGCCAGCACCCCGCTGACCATGTGATTATTATCGGTTTTCCTTCCCTGTCTGTCAATCTCTTTGTATACCTTTCAAAGAATAAAAACCCATATAAATCAGCCCTCTTTGTGCATCTTCGTCTAACGCCAGACTTGTCTTTTGCAGTGTGATGATCTTGATTGTCCGGATGCCGCCGGGATCGGGCAGAGCCCGACTTAGATTCAGCGCGGCTTCGCCGCCGCATCGTTGGTGAATGCTGACCAGGCCCCTGCCCTGTCGTGAGATCCCGACCGCCCATCAACCGCACCCGTCGAAGCAGACGCCGGGGCGAGCCTTGCAAGGTGGAACGCAGCGCAGCGAGTAGACCTTGTGAGGGTCGTCCTGGTGTCTGAGGGTGCATAAAGGTTGATGGGGGTCGGGATCGATCTGCGGGAAGCACTTCACCCTGCTTTTAGAGCGTGTGGCACAGCCACTCGCTCCTGGAGGATCGTCTTAACAGTCGCGAAGCGTCTGTTGATCCGACTTCAGGGGCCCCGCGATCAGCGGGGATCCTTTACCGGCCGGAGGTCGGAAGCGCGAGGGATACGGAGGGCGTCAGTCCCGCCAACGGCGGGATGAGCGAATAGCGAACCCGGAGAAGCCCGCCCCGAAGGGCGCGCCAAAGGCCATGCCTCACTGAGAGAAGTCCTGCTTGGCTTGTTGGCTGGTTGCCAGCGTCACATAATCTCCCAACGTATTGATCCGTTCGTTGTACCTCCGCCCTTTCACACCTTTGATCAGATACACATTCGGGCTGCCTTTAAGCGCCTGAGTAGGCAAAGGCAATCCAAATGCTTCAAGCGTGGTTTCGTCCGTCACTCTCAGAACAGAGATCAAATCGTGATTGACCAGAATATCGATCGCCTGCCGAACATCCTTGCTGAAAAGCCCTGCTCGCTTCTGGATCTGATCGTAAGAAATCAGTGAAACGTTGGTGTCTCGTTGACACACTGACAGCAGAAGCAGGTATATCACCAGGCCATTCATCGCCGCTTTCCCTCGACTCGGATAATCCGCAAGCATGATGGGAAGGTCACTCGAGTAGCGGCGCATACCAAACAAATGCCCCTTCGGTAATTTGACGTGTCCTTTCCACTCCTCCGGCTTCTTCGGATCCAGCCCCTTGATTCTGTAAACCAGAGGTTTGTACCCCAGCCGTTCGATCGCGTCTGCAGCTTCCAGCAGTTTGAGACCTTCGCACACCATCGCCCTGGACAGCTTGAGATACAGTTGGATTTCCTCGTAGGTGGTTCGCAAACAGTGCTTACCCGCGTTCCTCTCTTGTTTCTTGTCATCGGCCATCGCCACCAACGCAATATAGATCTTTAATGCGGCAATAACCTCGCCAGGGGTCGGCTTTCGAGGGAGCCCTAACGGCAAAGGCAGCCCCAACATCACCTCCCAACGCTCCACACGTGTCGCACTTGCCAAAAGCCAAGGAGAGCCCCCCACCTTGCCCAGCCAATGACGGGGCATTGGCGAAAAGCGATCTACCTTCAAACTTGTGCTTTCGTCGCTCATCTCAAAGTCCTTTATAAATCACGGCGAGCGCCACTAGGGCCATCGAGAGTATGGCTAAATTCTCTGTGGGCATACCATTGGCTGCAGCGATAAAGCTTTCCAACCAGGTTGGTGAATCGGTCATGTTGCAGGCTCCTGTTTATCAAGCATGCAACGAATTTAAACTGACTGCGCCCTAATCTCTAGAGTACAGAATTGCCAAATTCAACGGTTATATGTTTTAACACAATAGGTTAGATAATTTTTGATAGTTCATGAAAAGCACTCATTTAGTAACTGTGGCTTTTCGTGCGTCGACAATGCATTTTCCCAGGGAAACCATAGGTATTCGACAGTATCGGTACAACCAATCCCTGATCGGCTGAGGCTTGCGCCGCTGATATTCAGCGACGCCACCAAAATGACCTAGTGCAAATCGCCAAACCCGCGACCACGACTAAGACAGGTACGACTACCCACCAGGTCGAAGCCCCAAATGCCACCATCGTTCCCATAGAGCCCAAGCCCACGGTGACAATCGTCGCAGCCAGCTTGTTCAATCCGATATCTATTACTTTGCTTTCTTTCATTCGATTACCTCGCTCTTTTTCAATATTTCGTAACCTATTTATACCGTTGGACACTGTTCTCGCTTCAGGCTGCAAAAACGTATTCACCCACCACTGCCTGCTCGTAATTCGGTCCAGGTAATCTCTATTTATAAAAAGCTCGCTTTAACCGACATCAACGGAAACACCCCGTCCTTTCGGCGACCGGCCTTACGATTTTCAGAGCTTTCAATACAACAAGGTTTCGTGGACTGAAAAAGTTGGCGAGTCGCTTTTTGCGCCTCATATCGGGGCTACTGAAATGCAGAAATTGAACGGCTATCTTGCGTGGTGAGGCAGTCCGGTTGGAATTTCAAAAATATCGGCGCGGTGGGATCTCTGAGAAGTCAGGATTTAGAGGGGGGGGGTTAGTCCCGCAACGCGGGATCAACGAATAGCTCATCCAGCGAAGCGTGGCCGGAAGGATGCGCCTTCTTTTCCCGAAGGGTGGGCTGGACCCATTAAAGGTCCAGCCCTGCGGGCTCGGCAGCGCCCCAGAAATCGGCACCGAAAAGATAGCCGCGCGCGGCTTCGGTGACGGGAATTTCCGGTCGCTGTCGGTTGAAAAAATAGCAGCGCTCAAACGGCATCAAGGTGATTCGTTCATCGAATCCCGCCGGTAGCGCTTCCAAACAATCCACTAGGGCACCATCGGCAAAGGCGAACACGGTGCGGACGCCCTCGGAGATTACTCTCTCCCATGTTTTTTTGGACACGACAAACCGGACATTCTCCAGACCCACGGCCCGTGCGTAGCCAACCACCTTGCCCTTATCAGGGCCTTCCATCGCCTGAATGGAAAAGAAATTCGGCTTTAACAAATTGCGATAGACGCGCACTCTCATTCCGACCTGGACGCTTCGCTCCCTATAAGGCACAAACATCACTCCCCTCCCCTATCAGTTTCCGGCCGGAAACTCCGGCCGGATCCTTTCCCTTATTTGAGCAGCGAACCGACTCGCATTTCAGTTTCGGCCACTGTCGGCGTGAGGGCCATACCGCACAACCCCATCAGAGTGGCAGCAGTACCTTTGACCCCATCGGATGTTTTCTGCATCCGGCCAGCCACCACACACCGACCTTCCCAAACCGGAGCGGTCCTATCTGGTACCAGGTTTTCCAGCTTTTCCATTGCTTCAAACCTATCCACGCCCTCCGTTTTCCCATACACCAAGTATTTGTTCACAATTTCAGCACCGTATAACCCGAGGGCTTCCAGGAACACGGCATGCCCGACCACGTATTGCTCACGTAGCTCCTGCGCGGAAATCTTCCCTGATAGCATCAGATCCCACATCGGTACATGGGCGCGCGCCTTTTCAAGAAAAAGAATGACGCCTTCTTTCGCATCTCTCAGGTAGGCTTCGTCGTAATCGACAATGCTCCGTTTGGTAAGGTCGGTCAGATTGGAAATGAATTTCTTGAAGCTCACCAGGTTCCACAGCTTAAAGCTCTTCGGGCCCACACTGCCCGATTCAAATTCAACCCGGCTCCGAAATTCAGGAATCTCTTTGAGCAGATCCAGAACAAACCCATTGAACGGATCCCGCTGGTCATACAGAGCACTCAGCGAGCTACTCGGTTTCTTGGCGTTTGCATTGATGTCGGCAAACATCTGCTGGCTCCGCTTCAATCCCTGATCAAAAAACAAAGTCACACAGACGGTTTCCTCACCCAGGATCGGCATGGATTCCAGGGCCAATTCGATGCCCCGGCGCCGGTGTTGGCCATCGTTGATCAGCATTACGGCGTCCATTGGAATGTGAAGAACCCCCACCCGAGCGCCGGCGCCAGAAACCTGCAAACCTTCGAACGCCATTTCACTGCTCACGCTCGCCGTAATTGCCGGCAGGACGTATTCGTGACGATTCTCAAGGATGTAATCAGCGATATCCCGAGCACGGCGCTCATTAAGATGACGTTGGGCCCGCGCTTCAGGTGGCAAGGTATCCTCATCAAATCGAAACAACTTCACCAGGCACTTAAAAGGAATCTGGGCGGTATAGAACTCATTGCCCGCCTGAATTCCTTTCACGGCTGGGAAGCTGTAAGTGATCTCAGAGCGCTCCGACACATTAGCCTCGATGGCATTGATTCGCGCCATACGCTCGGCAAACTCCTGGCGCTGGGCCTCTTCCTCGTCTAGCTTGGCTGCTGCGCGCTCTCCGAACTCAGCCTTGAGCTCATCTACAGTCAGACCAAGATCTTCCAACCAGGAAGCGAAGAAATCCGGCCGCTCAATTGGTGTGCCTCGCTCTTGAAGAATTAGGTCTCGTGCCAGGCTCAAGCCCAAACGTTCGTGCCGCTCCTGCTTTGCCTGGGCCACCAAACTTGGGACCACATCGCCAACAGCGTGCCCATAAGGCGCGTCAATCATGGCAATGCGCTCGGGATAATCAGCCTTTCGCTGTAGGGTTCGCCACCGCTCGTCGGCTGTCTCCTGACTCTTGTGGCGACTAATGATTTTTCCCTCCTCGAAAGTCTCGGAGAAGGACTTAGTGATGGTAACGCGCTCCAAGGCAATAACGTAGAACATGGTATTTTCCTCTGGTTCTGAGAGTTTCTGGGCGGAAACATGGGGGCTTTCGCCCCCTCCTGGTTAGTCGAGAAGACGGTAGATTTTGGAGGCCTCTGGATGGTCACCAACGACTTCCATTAGCTTGTCGTAGGTTTCCAAGAGGTATGCGTCTTCCGGGAATTTGTGCATTCCATAGGAACTGGCATAAATGGTCAGAACCAGGCCAGCGGCATCAGCGCTCATGGTTTCATCCGCATAGTTCAGCGGGCTTACCAAACGCACCGGCTCGTCGGTACTCAGAGACATATAAAGCGCGTCATTCGAGGTGATATTAAGATCCCAATAGCCACCGTTGTACGCTTCGTTGAAGGTGTTCATGAAGCTGAACACAAACATTTCCAGGTTCACGCAACGATCGCCCCAGTATTGGTGCATTGTTTCTGCGCGTTGGAGGGTCGGAACACGGGTAAAAAACTCAGGGAGAGCTTGTGCAGTAGTCATAGCAAATATCCTAACTCGCCTCGATGACCGCCGGCGTATCGCGGTGGCCAGCACCCCGCTGACCATGTGATTATTATCGGTTTTCCTTCCCTGTCTGTCAATCTCTTTGTATACCTTTCAAAGAATAAAAACCCATATAAATCAGCCCTCTTTGTGCATCTTCGTCTAACGCCAGACTTGTCTTTTGCAGTGTGATGATCTTGATTGTCCGGATGCCGCCGGGATCGGGCAGAGCCCGACTTAGATTCAGCGCGGCTTCGCCGCCGCATCGTTGGTGAATGCTGACCAGGCCCCTGCCCTGTCGTGAGATCCCGACCGCCCATCAACCGCACCCGTCGAAGCAGACGCCGGGGCGAGCCTTGCAAGGTGGAACGTAGCGCAGCGAGTAGACCTTGTGAGGGTCGTCCTGGTGTCTGAGGGTGCATAAAGGTTGATGGGGGTCGGGATCGATCTGCGGGAAGCACTTCACCCTGCTTTTAGAGCGTGTGGCACAGCCACTCGCTCCTGGAGGATCGTCTTAACAGTCGCGAAGCGTCTGTTGATCCGACTTCAGGGGCCCCGCGATCAGCGGGGATCCTTTACCGGCCGGAGGTCGGAAGCGCGAGGGATACGGAGGGCGTCAGTCCCGCCAACGGCGGGATGAGCGAATAGCGAACCCGGAGAAGCCCGCCCCGAAGGGCGCGTCTCTGAAGTTTCCGGCCGGAAATTCTCTGACTTTTTCTTAGAATCAAAGCTACACGGACCAGTAATATGTCCTCAGTCCGAGTCATTCGCTCTGTCTAGTGCAGTAAACCCCTCTTTAAACAAGCTAAAGATGTCCAAATTTGCAAAGCTTGTGCGGCAATCAGGCATGGAAGACAAGAGGCTTACTACTTGCGCGTGGGTTTTTTCGACATGTGAACCGTCGACCAAGTTTTTCACTAAAACCGACACATCGATAATTCCTTTGTCATCCAACGATGACGCCATGTTCGAAAATCTGCATAACCCGATCCTAATGTAGGCAGTGTCCTTTTGTGGGATTTTGTAAATTGTTTCACCTACTTCCGTCCCAAAACGCGAGCCCCCTTTCGCGAAAACTAAAGCACCTATTGGTTCGCGATAATATTTCTCAAGGCCTGCGAAAGCTGGATGTGCGTTCGTTGGAAGGTTTCCCTCGTATACGCGCAACGTCGCTTCAAGACCCGTAAGGTCCATTGGATATTCATTATGATTAGATATTTCTACGTCTAGCCAGGCGGCTGAATCCGTCTTCCTGATGTTGGAAGTAATAATTGGCTCAATCCAGCCGCCTATTCCTTTTCCGGTTTATACCCATTTATAAGTGCTGTTATCAAGGTGAACAGTTCGCCTTTTTGTTCTTGGGTGAGATTGTCATCTTCTCTCAATGCCAAGAGTGGGCAAAGTGTCTGACGATAACGCCTATCAGCTGCGGCCTCTCGGTCAGACATCGGAACCTCCTGTTTGACCGTTCCTTTTACCGATGTGTTCGAACCTCCCTTAATATTTCCGCTTACGCCACCCGAAGCATTCGCGTTTTCAGAGAGCGAACCCTCAGCTTGGAGCTCAGCCTTCAATTCTCGGCCAGAGTTCACAACTTGCTCATATGTGAGTTCACGAGCCTGACGCTGCCAGCTCTCCATTGGAAGACCTGGACAGTGCGCCGAAAAAAGGATTGATGTAGTTTCAATAGTTTCATCGGGCGTAGTCTCAGTACTTTGGGAGACGCACCCAAACAAGGCAAAACACATGGATAGGAAAATCAGAAAACGGTGATTCATCGCTTTAATCCCTTAAAGGTTCATTGAACTCGGCCAATGATCGATCGCTACAGCGAACTCCCGCGCTGATCCATGCCAATCTTATGTAGAATTAAAGCCAATTTCCTAGAAACGTTCAAAAAATAGACAATACTGAAAATTGTTTCCGGCCGGAAACATATCGGCGGGTTAGGATCCAAACCAGTCCATGAAGGATTTGTGAGTCTCACATTCAAGCGAAGGCTGAATCTCCACTGAGCCAAAGCCTCCATCAGGTGTAATCGCATATGCCGCCACTCGAAAGGCCTCCAGTCCGTTTGGGAGAATTGCAATCGTTTCAAACGACGATTGAGAGAGGACGGCACAACGTCCCGAGTAATTGGGTGGCAAGTAACTGGTAGCGGCGGTGCCGCCTATTTCATCAGCGACCTGGGCGATTACGGCACCGCAGAATTCGGGGCATTTCACTTTCACGATTGACCCTCTCGAAAACCATAGCCCTGGCAATGGGCCT
Organism: Marinobacter sp. MA; assembly: GCF_048298425.1. Lineage (NCBI taxonomy): Bacteria > Pseudomonadati > Pseudomonadota > Gammaproteobacteria > Pseudomonadales > Marinobacteraceae > Marinobacter > Marinobacter sp. MA. The sequence continues at coordinate 99,567 of NZ_CP103059.1, read as the reverse complement.
CTCGATTAATCATGCTTTTCTTCCCTCAAAGGTCGCTTAACATCGCTATATGTTATTATATAATACTCGGAGAAGGTAGAACCTGGAGGGAAGGCCTTCTACGACGTGACGCCGCTGAGTTTCCGGCCGGAAACTTATATCTATTAGATCCGGAATCGATTCCGAAATCCGAGACCTATAAGAAAGATAAGCGCGATTGCAATCAAGCCCTGGGCTGCCATCAAGGCATACAGTGCGGGTTCTGCATCCTCGAAAATGTTCCGAAACCCGATGAGGCGCAAAACACCCGCAGCAGGAAGAAACGGGAAGGTCCATGCAAACGAGAACAACAACGGTGACTCGATGCTATCGAACACATAACGATAGATAAGGCCAAAACCCGCCCAAGTAAAAATGAGCCAAAGCATCGGTAGAGCTATCGATTGCCCATAGTTGGAAGTGCATTCATAAATTAGGTCGAGCGTATCCGCGAGAAACCTGCCAACTCCTTTCCTGCGAAAACGGTTAAATCGCATTTCCTCGGCGTGACACGTCAACGCCAGGCCATGATCCTTGTTAGCCTCTGCAAGCTCTTTGATTCGCTGCAGTTTGGCGCCCCTGTTGGGCTCCTGCCGCTTTTGCTTGCTGGTCATCTCGGAGCCAAACTCCACATCTGTAAGACTGAGGTGTTTTTGAAATTCAGTACCCACTAGATTTGGAACAGGTCCAAACTTCAGACCATTAATAAATAACGGGCCTTTAAAGGTGGATCCTCGAAAAGAGAGCTCGCTTGTAAACACCTCTCCGTCTTTTTGACTAAATTCCAGTATTCCAGGAAAGTGGGCCTGTTTGAATACCACCTCACCAGGGCCAAGATCACTGAAGTTTAGTTCTGTTATTGCGCGCTCAGGAAATCTGGTAAACGCAAAGATCATATGCCCGCTTACCATGCCGAGCCCATCGAAGCGCAGCCGCCTGACTTCTTCGAAATTGGCATCGGTGAAGCGCAAATAGTTCTTCGTCCCTTCATGATCCGGGAATCCGAGTCGCAGGCCATTCACGCATACGTTCCCGCTTCGCCATTCCGTCTTTGTGAAGTCGACCTGAGACAGATTTGAAGCGCCCGCGAAGTCCAGCAGCAGGTCGCCTACATTCAGAATGGTTTCACGGAATGAAATACTTGTGCCCGTCGACGCTTTGATTTGGAAGTGGAATTTTGGACCCTGCATCACACAGCAGGAGTCAGCTTGCCCAGGTTTCTTAAATGGCCCAAAGCTCAAACGCTTCTCGCCTAAGTCTTGAATCTGAATCTCGGCATTGTTGTAAAACCTCGCACCGTTAAACAGAACCTTGCCTTGGCCACTAAAGGAGCCCCCCTTGAACTTAAATACATCAAACGAGGATCCAGCAAAGGATAAGGTTCCGCTTCCAAAATGAGCGTCCTGGAACACGACAGCGCCTTGGAACGTCCCTGCAAACGTAATATCGCCATCGCCAAAGTCACACTCACCGAAATGCAGAGTCCTGGCGCCCCAGCCAATAAAAGGAAATTTCAAATCTCTTTGGCCAATGTCGCTCCGCAACTGCTCCCAATCTACCGCATCGAAGCAAATCTCAGCGCCATCTTTCGCTTCACGCTTAAGAGATTGGCTTGCTTCATCAGGGGTTCGACACTGCAAAATCGTCTGCAGGAGGGTTTGAAGCCTTTCGCCGCTGATACTTTCCATTTACTGTCCTTGTCCAAGTGGCGTGTATTTTAAGGTGAGTTTCCGGCCGGAAACTAAAAGGCCCGCGATCGCGCGAGCCTTCGTCTTTAGTCACCTTTAGCCTAGCAGGACCAATCCCTGCTGCATCCAATTTGTTTCCGGGCGGAAACTTTTACGGAAGCGGTGCTGCCAAAGCCAGCAATGCATCATTACCCAACCGCAAGTTCGAATGAAAGGCTGCTTGCGCTTGCGTCACAGAAATATCCATTTCGTCAGCGGCCTCCTGGGCATTTCGCACCCATCCTTTCAAGCGCCCGAATTCCACGTTCAACCGGCACATCAAACGCTGATTTACCTTCAGATGTAGCGTTCCCTTCTTGTGAGCCTTTGCCTCGAAAGCGACAGCTCTTTGCCCGGTCTTTCGGTCGGTAAAATGAAAAAGCACTTTCTGGCCGGCCTCCCATGCCCGCCGGCCCGCTGGCGACTCATGCCTGGTCTCAAATCCCAGATTATTAGCAACGGTCATTAGATCGTTCAAAAGGTCTGCCACGGTAGAATCGAGGGTAGGGGACTGATCTCCAAAATACCCATAATCCAGCGCTTTCCAACACTCCAGGATAATCCGATGATCGAGTTTGAACCTTTCGATCTCGGGCGTGCGCCCGTAACGCCAGCCTTCCTCGGCAAACGTCTTGACGTTGGATTTGTAATTTATGACATTGGCTTTCTTGGTCATTCGCTCCACGAGCTCAATCAGCTGGTCATCAAAGTATTGATTGCAGTTTTTAATGAGCCAGGCACAGAGCGCATGCACATTATCCGGCGTGAAATCGATGCTCATCGAGGCCTGTAATTTGTCCATAACCCTTTGCCTTGTCTTCGTAGCCAGCCGGGAGGTAACCGGCCGGAAATTCTCGAACAGCTCACGCCAATAAACGTGCTTCAGGCCCTCAATCTTGAGCTTCAGCCCTTTGGCCAAGGCTTCGGTGCTTACCCCGAGCTCCCCAAGCAACACCGGATCGAGGCCGCAGATCCGCTCATAATCCCCGACCAAATCCGATAGATCGTTTTGGTAAAAATCAGACAACGCCTGCACCAGACCGCGACTAGTGATTAACTCCCGGCCGGTACTGATACGCTTCTTGGCTCTGGCCTCAATGGTTGCCTTTGGATCAAGATTGGAACAATCCGCGACCGTAGATTGAGGAGCAAAGTGTTGCTCAAACCAAAGATCAAACGGATCCACCCGCAACTCGTTAGACCGATAGCTCCGGCCACGATTGTGGCTGTGTTTATCTAAGCGGATTCGGACCACATCAACGACAGTGCGCGCGCGACGGTCGGCATCGGGGGTATCAAAAGAAAACTGAGCCAAAACTTCGGTTTCGGCCTTTCGACTTTCAATGGCAGACTGCAGAGATTTATCGTTCTGCCAACGTACCGGAATGATCAGGTAGATAAGCTTTGCGTTAGCTTCGCGAACGATCTTTTCTGACCAGGCTCCAAAGTGAGAGTAGGGCGGGTTCGAAAAGATCACATCGCATCGCAGATCTAAAAGCACCTGGGCGAATAGGTCAGTTCCAACAGTGACAATGCTTCGGTCCTGGCGCTCAACCAACATCAGACTCTTTTCAATGGCATATCGATCGCCGTCAGTCAGACGCATTAGGGCGCGCCCGTCCCCAGCACCGACATCAAGCGCCGAAAAGATAGGGTATTTGTCGCTGAACGGATCCGAAAGAATTGCCTGTATGTCCTTTCGGACAGCACTCAACATCTCATTGGTAGTGGGATAAAACTCGAAATCTTCGGAATGGTCTTTCAGTGCGGAAACAAGCGCAAGTGTACTCATGATGGGATTCTCCTAACTCGCCTCGACGCCGGCGAACGCGCTGCCAGCTAACTACTGGCACCCTCAAATACTCACATTTCTACCGCATTTTGTCAATCTTTGGGTATATCTTTAGTATCGCCCATAACGTCCGCTGCTATCCTGAGTCAGAAGGGTGAACGCATAGAGAGCGGCGATATGATTTCCAGGGAAGAGATGGGGCAGATTGAGCGGAGTTGTAGGCCTTACAGGGTGAAGATCAACGCATGGTCTGCTTCTTTAAATTCAGAACCTCGCTACTACATAAACCTCTATAGCATGCCGGCAGGGGTAGGGCCCTGTCGAACGAAGCTCTGGTTTACGGACGATAACCCAAAAGTGCAGATCGATGACCGGTATTCGGCGCTTGATCATCGATTGAGCTCCCAGATCCAATATGTCCAGCAGGCGATCAATCGGTTTTTTGAAGAAAACAAACAATCGCTCTTGCAGAGAAAAAGAAGCAACCCGAACCCTTTCTAGTTTCCGGGGGATCCGTTTCCGCCCGGAAACATGAACCGTTTGGCATGATCAAAACGTGCTACTGGCAATAAACTCGACTCCAGGTACACTCTGGCTATCTCGTTGGGTCGAGATGAGGCAAGGATGCCCGTTCACCGCAGTATGGTCTCTCGGGTGCGTCACCTGCTCAGTGGTGAGCCTGGCCGGGGGCACCCGGCACCAACCTCCTTTTTTTGGGAGGGGCAGGGCAGGGCGGCTACCCTGATCTGTCCAGCCGGTCATTTTTGTTCCGAACCATCCGAACCATTGGCCGCCCCTTGTCCATTACGCCAATCACGCCTGTATCGATCGCCGCACCCACCATATATATTCCTGGTCCCAGCCTTTGATAAGGCTCCAGAATCATCCGCCGCCACGATGTTATATCCAGGAGCACAGCTGAAAACGATGGGAGTCTGCGGATGACATCCCGATCGGCAATGCCGAGCCATGATCTCACTTCAATCTCGTGGGCTGTGACCACACCAATTGGCTGGTGAGAGGCGTAAGCATTGAGGGTGGCAAAATAGGTGTTATGTCGTCGGCGGAATTCCACAATGTCACTCGCTGATAAACTGTATAAATATACAGCTTATCAGGAGGGCTTTCGAGATGGAAAAGCAGGACGAAACGAGGAGCCAAGAATCGTAGTAAGTGCTTACTATTACTTAACTCGCTGTCCTGGCATGCGGGAACTGGATCAGGCGGAGCAAGAATACTGAGAAGGGGCTCGACCTTCCACGACTTGTCCCGTCTTGTAATCCACCTTCTGCGTCTCTTCCAAGTCGGTTTCGTAACGCCACCCGGGACCGTCGTTCGTCATTAGATAAAAGCTCCTGAAACAGTCATATCCACCCTCGTTCACCAGGCTCCCGGCAGCCCTGCAACTGGCTTTATTCGCAGCCTCAGATAAGTAACAATTTACTGAAGTACCCCGAATTCTGCCCACCAAAGCCCTCGCCTGTAGCTCTTTCTCGAATCTATCCCCAGCAACACTCTGCACCTTTGCACCCTCAACCGTCCTGAGGTTGCCTTTCAGCTCCGACAACACAGGATGAGCCTCATGGATCTGGTCGATTTCCAGCTCGTTCGCCACTTCCCAGCCATTCTGGCCCATGATGAACTGAAGCTTGACCAACCTTCGCTCGTCATTACCGTCCAGGGCCTCTAAACCAACAAATGCGGTCGCCGGGTTAGCGGAACCGTTGGTATAGAGTGTCGTACCGAAGTCATTCAATACTGTGAGACGTTCATAATTCCGCCGGGTGTATCGTTTTGCCAGCAGCTTCAACGTGTCCAGACTTTGGTAGGTAGTATCTAACTTCCCCTGGATGACCTTGATATCGCCATATGTGGCAAAACCACTTCCTCGCAGCTCTGTCCCATGTTGTTCAGCGGTCAACACGATGGAGAAGGGTACTCCGAGTGGCTGAGAATCTCCGAACACGAGGTCCAGCTGATAGTTTCCCATAAGCGATTGGGTGTCAGGCACGCCTTGATCTTCAAGCTTTTGCTTCAAGCGCAGGTGCGGCACTAGGCCTGGCCCGCCCGATGGGACTTTGAACCCGTTGCCCGCCGGATTATCGTCAAACAATACGATTTCTGCAGAAAGATCAGCAAAAAAGTCTGAGCCCTGCCGCAACTCCAACGTACCTGATTTCAGAATGGCCTGTTCCACGGAGAATTGAACATCCCGAATTTTCCCAGATACGGGATCCTCAGTGCGCATGGTTGCCTGGGTTTTCTTTTCGTCGGGGGCTCGGTCAGACGCAGCCTGAGAAACCTGATCTGGCTCAGATTCACTAGTACATCCGAAGACTGCCAAAGCCACAAGGGCAATAATGATAGGTTTGAAGTTCTTCATTCAATTCCATCCTTAGACTTGATCAATTTTTGACTGCCGTTTTATCAGCAATAAAAACAGCTCTTTAGGTCCCATTTCCACCGATTTATCCACGAAAATGGCGAATAACTTTGCCCAGTAACAGCAAGGAAGCTGTTCGTGGAACCATAAGTTGGCCTGTTCGGCCACTTTTTGATCGTATAGGCGATCTCGGCTTCCGACGGACGTCGATCTAGTAGATTCTGACAACGAGTCATTTGATCAGAAGGATCGGGGCTCAGCGCCGGCATGGATGCCAGGCAAACGCGACACCTGCCCAGTGGTGTGACGCGCCAGGGAGAGGCCTGGCTCCTTGCCCCAGAGCCGTTTCACCATAACCTCAGATTATGCGCAGTGTAATTGGAAGACCACCAGAGCCTGAAGCGGGTTCCAGGGCACGTCCTTGTGCCGGTTTCGTTATTTTTTCTTCCGAGGCGATTTACTCTTTTCACCGACGGTTTCCCGTGGGTGTTTCTTGGCAAAGGTCTCGGTTACATAACGGCCCGTTACAGCGCTTCGGTATTTTTTGGACATGCGTCACCTCACATCAATGAAAAGATTCTAGCGATGCCGAGGGATGCCCTCGGCATCGTCCTCATTTAGCGGTTTGGCCAACCCCGGAAATGGGCGCAAACACGCGAAAGCGGTGCTGGGAAAGGGACTGGGTGCTGGAGTATGACATCCGTGGCTTGTTTGATCATATTGATCATGAGCTATTGCTCAAGGCTCTTGACCACCATTGCTCTGAATCCTGGGTGCTGCTGTATGTGAGGCGCTGGCTAACGGCACCGATGCAGACGAAAGATGGTAAGCAGGAACGACGGAACGTTGGCACACCACAAGGTGGCCCGTTATCGCCAGTTCTGGCAAACCTGTTTCTGCATTATGCATTGGATCGTTGGCTGACCGTTCGTCATCCGGATATCCCATTCTGCCGATATGCAGATGACGGAATACTGCGTTGTCGAAGTGAGCGTGAGGCTCAGTATCTGCATTCCCAGCTAGATATGCGTGAGGTGGACCCAATAGCTATTCACAGAGATGCCCAACAAACGAGTATACTGGCCTGTGTTTGTCCAGGCTGCTCGGATAAATCACCATCAGCTCCTTGCTAAGGCCAGGCTCACTCACGGGAATAGCCACCAGACTTCCATTTTGGACCTCCTCCCGTACAGAACTTTCAAGCACCAACGATGCGCCAAGTCCGACCTTAACCGCTTGCTTGACGGCTTCGGTGCTACCCAGCTGCATAGATACCGTCGGAAATGGCCCATGCTCACCGAAGTAGGTCGCCAAAAGCCGGCCAGTGCCGGTGCCGGGTTCGCCGCCGATCAGAGCCATGTTAGACAGCGTATCGCGGTCGATATCGGTTCGACGGGCTAACGGGTGACCAGGCGGAACGATTAGAACAACGGGCTCGTTACGCCACGCCTGAGCATGGAATCCGGGTAGATCATGCCACCACTCCATAATCGCCACGTCCAGCTCACCGTCCGATAAATGCCGTGCAATAGTCGGATTGGAATCTATTACCACATCCACCTCGGGCCCTACGCCCAGCTCCTTGTAACGACGGATGTAGGGCTGGAGCATATAAATCCCAATATTGGAGCTCGCCCCAACGCGAAGTCGAGCCTCCATAATGGAAGATCTCGCCTGCTCCTCCAGCCGGAGCAGACTTCGGGCAAAAGGCAACAAGGTTAAGGCAGCCCGGGTTGGCTCACAGCCAGAGCGCCCCCTGTGGACCAATAAAACGCCAAGTTGGTTTTCGAGTTTTTGAAGGTGCTGGGACAGTGTGGGTTGTGCGATGTCCAACTGGCGGGCTGCGGCCTGAAACCCGTTGTGGTCCAGCACCGCCACGAAACTCTTCAGCCAGACAAGATTCAGCATGGGCCGCTCTCGCGGCCACTGGGATCATTGATCGCATCACCCGGCCGCTCACCCCGAAGCACTTGCAGAATGTTCCGAGCAGCGCGTTGCTCGATAGCCAGACGCACCTGGCTGACTGCCGATCCGATGTGAGCAGTAAACAGCGTGTTGGGGTGGGCCCTGAGCCCCTGGGCGATCTCCCTCGGACGATCTTCTCTCGCCCAATCTTCCATCTCAAACACATCAGCGGCGTACCCCCCCAACTGACCGGATTGAAGCGCTTGCAGAACACTACCCTCATCCACCACAGATCCACGGCAGGGATTGATAAGGAATGCGCCCGGTTTCATTCCTGTTAGCGTTTCGCGATTAATGGTGTGGAGAGTTTGCTCATTGAGCGCCAGTGCCAGGATCACAATATCTGACTGGGCCAGCAGCATCTTGAGGGGAGTATGGGACAAACCCAGTGCCTGCTCATGCTGCACGGGTAAACGTTCCGGCTGGGAATAGATTAAATCCGCTCCCCATCCGTTCAGGCGCTGCGCCACCGCTTGGCCGATGGCCCCCATACCCACAATACCAATCCGTGAGCCTTCGATCCCCTGCCCATAGAAGCGTGGTGTCCAGCCAGTAAATTCACCGGATCGAACGAAGTGGTCCGCCGCCTTGACTTGTCGGGTGAGACTGATCGTCAGCCCGACCGTTAGCTCTGCAGTAGGCACGGTTAGCAAATCCGGTACAAATGTCAGCCAAACCCCATGACGCGTGCAGGCATCCACATCAAAGTTGTCATAGCCTTTCAGGGCTGCACCAATCACCTTCAAGCGCGGACACCCCTGTAGGAACTCCACTCCAACTCGGTCTGGCATGAACGCCATCATCGCATCAGCGTCTGCAACGCGCGCAGCCACTTCCTCCTGGGGCAACGTGGCGCCGGATTGGTTGGTGACCAGCTCGCAATCTTGGGCAAGTTCATCCAGAACACTGTCATGGACCTTATGGGTTATCACAACCTTGGGTTTCATCGACGCTCCTTATTTGAATTTCTTACGAAGGCGGCCACTGAGACTGTCCACGACGGTGACCATCAACAAGATGACAATGAGAATGGCGCTGACTTCCTGATACTGCATGATTCTCAGCGAGCCCATCAATTCGAAGCCAATACCACCGGCACCCACCATGCCCATTACGGTCGAGGCACGGAAATTGTATTCCCAGCGATAAATGGACACGTCCGCGAACTGAGGAAGTACTTGTGGCAGCACGGCGTGATAGAGCACCTGCAAGCGAGTAGCGCCGGCAGCATCGGCCGCTTCCACTGGCGCCTCATCTACATGCTCAATCGCTTCGGCAAAAAACTTTCCAACCATGCCAATGGAGTGAAGACCGAGCGCCAGTACGCCAGGCAACGCCCCAAAACCAACAGCAGCCACGAAGATGATGCCCATGATTAGTTCCGGGACTGAACGCAAACCGTTTAAAAGGGTTCGAGTTACTTGGAACACCACCGGATGTGGAGAGGTGTTGCGCGCAGCCAGGAATGCCAGTGGCACAGACAAGGTTACTGCAATGGCAGTACCGGCAATGCTCATCGCAAGCGTGTCGATTAACGGCGACACCCAGCTGGCCACATTGGTGAAGTCAGGTGGAAGAGATTCGCCAATGAGTGTGCCTATGGCTGGCACGCCATTGGCAAGTGTATTGAAATTGAGCAGCCCTACGTACCAACTTGCGACAAAAATGATGAGCAGCACTAACAGCGACTGTCCGAGTTTTTTCCGCCAGCCTTTCGCGTGCTCATCCAGCACGGAGGCCGACGGGGCCGGCGACAGAGTCGCCGGTTCCGTCGTTGTATAGTTCATGGGGCACTCCTCACATTTTTGCGAAATCAAGATTGAGCAGGCCACCCATAGCGCGGATGACATCGTAATCTTCGTCGGTAATTGCCGCGAATCCCTCAGCCTTCAGGTTGTCGAGAATCTCCGGGTCATCGATCTGCAGAAAGGCTTTCTGAATGTTGCTCTTCAGCTCAGGGGCCAGGTTCGAACGCATGGCCCAGGGGTATTGAGGAAAGTCACCGCTGTAGCCCAGCACTTTGACCTTGCTCCGATCAATCAAACCGCGGTCCATCACATGCTCGAAGATAACTTCGGACAACCCTCCGGCGTCGGCATTGCCATTGGCGACGTTAACCGCAACAGCGTCATGGCTACCGACGAAATGAGCCTCATAGTCCTTTCCGGCTTCGAGCTCTGCCTTCTCAAGGAGTACGGTCTTGGGGATCAGGTGGCTGGAAGTGGATGCGCGGTCACCGTAGGCCATTTTCTTGCCTTTGATATCCGCGAAGGAGCCAACGCCAGAGTCCGCATTGGCAATAATGATGGAGCGATAAGTCGGCTTCCCGTCTACCACCATGGCGGCAAAGGGTTCAATGTCACTCTTACTCTTGGCCATCACATAGGACAACGGACCAAAGTAAGCCAGGTCAATTCGGCCAAAACGCATGGCTTCGATCATGGAGGAGTAATCGGTGGTAACAATCAGTTCTACTTCCTTACCAAGAGTGGTTTCCAGGTAATCCTTCAAAGGTTGGTTTCGCTTGATCAGTTCTGACGCGTTCTCATCCGGCAGCAAGGCAACTTTCAAAAGATCAGGGTCTGTATCTGCGGCATGGGCTGACCAATGGATGCCGAGCATCATTATCAGAGCCAGCAAAGAGTGAATCATTGTCTTCATTGTGCTATCTCCAGTACGTCTGTCGTTATCGGGGTGGTCTTAGGTTTATGGATGGCTGGTTTGCCTTCCGCAGCTACCACGCTGGGTGAACGGTGGTAAATCTCGTCCAGGTGTTTCGATTTCAGGTTTTCAGGAGCATCGTCAAAAACGATATGAGCGTTCGAAAGGCCGATGATCCGGTCTGCAAAACGCTGGGCGTATTCCAATTGGTGCAAGGAAATAACCGCGGTGATTCCATCTTCCTGACAAATATCGCGCAGTAGGCCGAGTACCTTTTCAGAAGTGGCCGGATCCAGGCTGGCAACGGGCTCATCGGCAAGAATCATGGATGGTTGCTGCACCAATGCTCTGGCGATTCCAACCCGCTGCTGCTGGCCGCCGGACAACTGATCTACTCGGGAAAGCGCTTTGTCAGCCAGACCTACGCGGTCGAGGCATTGCAGAGCCAACTCCAGGTCCTGCCGGGGCAGGGGAAGCAGGCTTCGCCAAGTACCGTGATACGCAAGTCTGCCTGTCAGCACATTCTGTAACGCGGTGTATCGTTCGATCAGCTGGTGATGCTGGAACACCATGGCGGTGCGGCTGCGGTGCTGTCGCAGGATTCTACGGTTGGTCAGTTCACCAAACTCGCCAGACACAACCTTCCCGGTTGTGGGCTTAACCAGGTGATTCAGTGAACGAAGCAGAGTGGATTTACCCGCGCCTGAAAGTCCCAGTAGCACGGTGAATTCGCCCTTGTGAAAGTGAACGTTGGTGGGTTTGAGCGCGAGGACGTTTCCCGGGTAGGTTACGCCCATACTCTCGACTCGAAGCATCACATTGGTTGATTGAGTTGGCGCCACAGGATCACCTTTTGCAATAAATAAGCTCGCCGTATTGCGAGTTACAATTGAACGGTAAAGCTGAGAGATGACACTGTCGTGTCACTGACGTGACAGTTTGATGAAGTGCTTTTGGTTCGCAAGGATTTTCCGAAGGGCTCTGTGAAATACATGGAGCTCAGCCAAAGTGGAACGAGCCACCCAGGAGCTTAAGCAACAAAAATTGCGTTCCACCGTCAGTCGGCGAATCTCACGGTACAGTTCGTCCGTGCTGAGTTCATCGAATTGCTTACCGACTATACTCTTGCCTTCGAGGAGGTCGGACGCGCTCTCCAATAGGTCGCGCTTCCAGGTGCTGACTATGGTGGGGTGGATCTGGAAACGGGCAGCAATTCAAGGTGTGGCCTTAAGGGTGGGCAAGGACAGCCTTGCACTTACTAATTCGAAATAAAGTAAGCGAACATTACCCGGAGATATAAGCCAAATCCGGATGGCCAAAAAACGATTTCAATAGTCGTGGCAATTTTTGCAAACGTCGAACTGCGTCGCCGCGTGCAGGTTGGTTTGAATAAGGGCGAGGCTAAGAACGCGCTGGCTCGTGCCGTCTTCCTGAACCGGCTCGGTGAACTCCGCGATCGCAGTTACGAGAATCAACGCTACCGTGCAAGCGGACTCAATCTCGTCGTCAGCGCTATTATCCTTTGGAATACGGTTTATATGGAGCGGGCGGTTCAAGCACTGCGCGAAGACGGCCGGGATATCGACGAGACGCTTCTGCGGCATCTTTCTCCCTTGGGCTGGGAGCACATCAACCTGACCGGCGACTATATCTGGCAGCAGGACAAACAGGTCGAACAAGGAAAGTACCGATCGTTACGAACACTGCAGAGGTCTTAGCGTACGATTTTTTCCGTTTCGTGAGCTGACCCCCACCAGAGCCTGAAGCGGGTTCCAGGGCACGTCCTTGTGCCGACTTCGTTATTTTTTCTTCCGAGACGGTTTACTCTTTTCACCGACGGTTTCCCGCGGGTGTTTCTTGGCAAAGGTCTCGGTTACATAACGGCCTGTTACAGCGCTTCGGTATTTTTTGGACATGCGTCACCTCACATCAATGAAAAGATTCTAGCGATGCCGAGGGATGCCCTCGGCATCATCCTCATTTAGCGGTTTGGCCAACTCCGGAAATGGGCGCAAACACGCTGAAGCGTGCCGTTGACCATTCGGAAGTAGGCTCGAACGTAGACAGCGGGTCTGATGACCATGGCTGATCTCCTGTACGAGATAGCCAGTGAGGTGACGGCAAGAGGCGTAACGATCACGGGACGATAGATCCAAAGGGAATTGGCATACAAGCGTCTCGTTTTGTACTATTCTCAATCCATCAGTCTTACTGGCTGTGTGGATATAGGTAGGGCTTTCCGCCAAGAATGATCCCCTACCGCCCGGTAAAACCTCAGGGCTTCGGTCCTGGGGTTTTTTATCGCCTAACGAAAGACGATGGACTAATGATACTTGCGTTTTCCAACTTCGTCAGCCTCATCTTCGGTAAGGTAAAAGGCCCTTTTAAAACAAAGGAATAGGTGAATCTCTAGCGACAAATTAAGGTTTTAACAATGAAATTTTCAGTTTTCATAGGCTAAATCATCGCTCGACAGCATTTTTCAGCTTTAAGCGCAGACACGCCAAGCGTAATGAGCGATTGCAGACCTACCTAAACCGATTTTATGGGTTTCTGCTTCACAGGTTAGAAAGGTTTTAGTGATGTGTGGGGGCTCCTCCGACTCATCTCGGAGCACCCACATCTGATTGAGAACGTGTCTTTTACAAGAGATCCAGCTTCGGCAGGTTTCTAACGATCTCCTGGGTTCTGAGACTCACCGTAATCACCCGCTGAAACAGCTCCAGGGGATACTTTGGATTACCCATGGTCTCAAGGGCCCAGTCGTTGGCATCGTTGACGATGCCGCTGGCCTTGTGAGTCGTCACTGACTGGCGCTCCATCACCCAATTCAGAGCAGCCCTACCGTTGACAACGTAATCCCATGCCTCGTCCGGGATGCCGGTCATGGTGATCTTGCCGTTGTAGATGACAGTGCTTAGATCGTTAATATTTTTACCGGTTTTCTCGCAGCGCTTCTTGCCGAATTTCATCTTGGTTACGCGGTAATCCTCGTCCACCAGGTTGCCTTTGGTCTGAATGGACAGCGGATACTTTTCTACGGTTTCGTAGTTCAGGTGCAACTTGGCCAAGTCACGGCCAGCCTTTGAGAACGCCCAGAAATCGGCTGCTTTTTTAGTTTTTGGAATGCGCGGAAGCTCTTTGCTCAGGTTGTCAGCAAAGCGGATACGGTAGTCCTCGCTGTGCAGTATGCCGTAGACGTAATAGAACAGGTCTTCCTTGGTGATCTGCTCACTAGGATATGCTTCTTTGAAGTGGGCCAGCCCTTCGTCAGTGATTGCATCGCGACGTTTGAGGCCAGCTGCAGGTTGCTCGTCTTGTTCAAACAAGTCATCTCGGCTGCTATTTTGCTTTTGGGCCTGCTCATCGTAAAGGTAGAGCGGGAAGCATTGGCCTTTTTCGATGTTGTCTAAGCATGGAAGTGCATCAGAAATAAGTACAGTAAAACTCTTTGCTCCTGCGCCCGTGGTCTGAATTACCAAGTTCTCCGCCCCTGCCCTCGGGAAGATGCGGGGCATTTGAAGCACCCTCTCATTGAAGGTGCGGTTGAAATAGATCCATTGCTTGGTGAACGGTCGATAGAGAGAGGTAGTAACTGATGACTCTTCATAGGCGAAAGATTTATTTCTGGCCAAATCCTGCTTGAGGTTTACTGTCCAGCTGATGCGAGTTGGATCGGTATTAACAAAACCATCTACTTCCGCCTGACGTGCTTTTGTACTTAGCCCTGAATGGGCTGCATTAAAGCGACCCAACTCGGCGTTGTAGAAATCAATCATGCTACTAACGTTGTCTTTTAGCTTCACCTTATTGGCGTTGTAAACCCAAGCATCGCGGTTCGTTGCCACCCCTAATGAGTAATTACTAAATAGCTTTGGGCCATCGCCCTTCTTATCACCCAACACGATATGCTCACCAAAGCTATCATCGCGCTGACTCAGCCAATCGCCATGCTGATCAGGAACAATTCGCTGCCAGTTCGGGATACCCTTCAGGCTGGCATAGCCTGCAATCATTTCCAGCTTTTCCGTACGACTCAGGTAGTCACCAATGTCATGGAACAGGATACGTCCGTGCTCTGCTGCCTCGGGGTTTTTAACCAGCAGCGAAATCGCAATAGGAGCCCGGCTGCCGCTATCGAAAATTTTCCCGCCCTCCCTTCGCGATAGCTCGCCAGAGGTGCGCTGATTCCCTCGCAAGTGAAACACATGAATGCTGGAAAACTCCTCCGCCAAACACTTGCGCAAGCCATCGGTGGCATTGGCCTCCAAAAAGCCACCATTGGTCACAAAGCCAATCACTCCCGCATCACCAATGCGGTCGGATGCCCAACGAATGGCCCGAATGTAGCTGTCGTACAGCCCCTTCGACAGCATTGCTTTCGACTGGGCGGCATAGGTCTCTTCAATCCGGCTATCCAGCTTGGGGTAGCTGACGTTGGCATTGTTATCGTTCTGGCTAACTTGCCCAATAGAATACGGCGGATTCCCCATGATTACCCGAATATCCAGTTCTTTCTGACGCTTACGACGTGAACTGTTTTCAACCAGTAGCGCATCAATCATGTCTTCACTTTCGTACATCTGGAATGTATCAGTAAGACAAATGCCATTAAATGGCTCGTAAGGGACTTCAAAAATCTGGGCGCTTTCTTCCAGACCCGTCACGTTGTCATTCATGATGCCGTGGTAGGTGGCTTCGATATTGATGGCCGCAATGTAATAGGCCAGCAGCACTAGCTCGTTGGCGTGAAGTTCATGTTTGTATTTATGTGGTAATCGATCTTTCGGAATCAGGCCGGACTGAAGCAACCGGGTAACAAATGTGCCAGTGCCAGTGAATGGGTCGATGATATGGACGTTCTCATCGGCCATGCTCTTACCAAACTCCGCTTTGAGTACTTCTTCAATACTATGGATGATGAAGTCCACCACCTCGACGGGGGTGTAAACGAGACCTAGGCGATCAGTCATCCGAGGAAACGCGTTTCGGAAGAACTTATCGTAGAGCTCCACGATGATTCTTTGCTTGCCTTCAGCACTGTTGATGCCTTCGGCCCGCAGCTTTACGGATTCGTAGAAGGACTCCAGTGTGCTGCGTTCCTTATCCAGGCTATGTTCATGCAGCTTTTCCAGAACTTGCTGCATCGCTAGGGACATCGGATTGTGTTTGGCAAAGCTGTATTGCTCAAACAGCGCATCAAAAACAGGTTTGGTGATCAGATGCTGGGCCAACATTTCGATGATTTCTTCATCTGGAATGCTGTTGTTCAAGTCGTCGCGCAGCTCGTTTGCGAATGCATTGAACGCGGCAATTTCCTCAACGTGGCTCTCATCCTCCAATATCGCCCTGATCCGGTCGATATGGGTGTTTGCGATCTTGGCAATATCATTCGCCCAGTCTTCCCAGTGGTGCCGGTTGCCACACTTCTTAACGATTTTGGCGTAAAGCGCACGCTCAATATCGCCGACCTCGAACACCAACTCTGCCTGCTGATGATTCGGGTTCGGGTCGTTAGACCCAATCGAACGTCCACCCTTGGCACGACTGGCTTTACGCTCTTTGGTCGATTTTTTAGTGGCTTTTGGCGTCACCTTGTCTGCAACTGCCACGACCTCCATCTTGCTGGGCATGCTGCCGTTGAATTCCAGCTTGTTGATCATGGCGTCAAAGCGGTCATCGTGTGACCGAAGGGCGTTTAGAACCTGCCAAACCACGCGGTAGGTTTCGTTATTATTAAGGGCTTCTTCGGGCTCAACGCCCGCAGGAATAACGACCGGCAGAATCACGTACCCCAGGTCTTTTTCCGGAGCCAGGCGCATCACCCGGCCAACGGACTGCACCACATCCACTTGAGAGGATCTTGGTGTCAGGAACAGCACGGCATCCAGTGCGGGGACATCGACCCCTTCAGACAAGCAGCGCACATTCGAGAGAATACGGCAGGTATTGTCCTCCGTAGTGGCCTTCAACCATTCCAGTTTGGCTTCCTTTTCACTGGCGTTCATGCCGCCGTCGACATGTTCGGCCTCGCAGGTCATGGTCAACGCCTGATCAAGCGCGGCATCAGGATCTTTGTCGCGGAGCGCTGCTATTTCGGCTTCCTGATACTGCGACACTACTGCACCAAACATCTCAGAGATCAGCTTCGAGCTGACCTTGTGGTTTTTGCCCTTGTATTCCTTTTCGATGACCTGGCAAAAAGCGACCGCTCGCTTCATGGGATCGGGCTCTTGTCCCATGGTTTCAACCAAGCCCTGTTTCGATAAGGCTTTCCAGCAACCCACGATCTTTGCGGCATCATCCACTTTGAGTGAGTTGTCGGCGTCTTTCAGAAGGCTCTGCAGGCGCCGGTTGACGTGAGTTTCCTCAACAGCGAGGACAATCACCTTGTAATCGACAAGCAGCTTCCGGGCCACGGCTTCAGAGAAGGTGATGACATACAGTTCCTCTCCGTAAAGCGACTTGTCATCCATTGAGCATAGCGTGACGTTCTCGGTGCTCTTGGCATCATCTCCATAGATGCGGGGGGTTGCTGTCATGTAGAGGCGTTTGTTGCCCTGGATGTAGCTGTTGTCATGGATTCGAACAAAAGCTGATTCTTCCTCACCATCAAAAGTTGCACCGGTGGTTCTGTGCGCCTCGTCGCAGACGATCAGGTCAAAGGCCGGGATCGGGTTGGCTCCAGTGGTCTGAGCCTCGTTCAGAACTCCAATAGAGTGATAGGTGGAGAACACAACAGTCATTGCATCACCGCTGTGGTGATCTGCCATGTGTTTCTGCAGTGAGGCCGCGTTGGTGGTGGCTGGATATTGCAGGTCACTGATGCCGGCAATCACTCGGTCATCATCTTTACCGCGCCGCTTCCCGACATCGCTATCTGAGCAGACCGCAAAGCTTTTCAGGGGGATCGCAGATTCCTGAGTCCACTCGGTGAGTGTCTGACCAAGTAGCGAGAGGCTGGGGACAAGGAAAAGTACCCGTTTACCTTTACCAGCCATTGTTTCGGCTATCTTCAGCGAAGTGAACGTCTTGCCTGTGCCACAGGCCATAATCAGCTTGCCGCGATCAGCGGTCTTCAGCCCGCTCACCGCAGCGTTAAGAGCATCAACCTGGTGTTCACGGAGTTGCTTCTGAGCCTTGAGGACTGGCTTTGTATCCTCATGATACTGCGACCAGTCGATGACACTGTTTTCCAGGTTATGGAGGTCAATTCGGGACACGGGTGGGTGCTGATTCTCCAGGGAGTCCTGGGCATTGCCCGTCCACTTATCCGTCGTTGTGACAATGATCCGGTGACTGAAGTAGGTTTTGCCGGAGGCTGTGAAGAAGCTGTCGATGTCGCTTTTGCCGATCGTGTGGTCTGGCGAATAGTTCTTGCACTGAATTGCATGGAACTCGCCATCGGTGGTGATGGCTACTAGGTCGATACCGGTATCTTTCTTCGTGCTGATGCCAAGGTTTGTGCCGTATCGGTCAACCCAGTCGGAGTAGGACAGCACCTCAGAATATTGTTCTTTATAGAATGGTTCCGTTTTGAAGTATTGAACCATCAGGTTCTCGAAGCTGGTTCCCTTATCACGCTCTGTCAGCGTCATTTCTCTGAACTGCGACAGTATTCTTTGGAGGGCTGTCATCATCATTCCTTGGTCAATTGTTTTCATCCGCAGTCTAGGACTACTGCTTCTGGAATCTTTGCGGTAAAAATACCAGTTAGTTAGCACACAAGCTAAATAGGGTGCCCATTACGCCGAAGTGAAGCGTTGAGCGTGGTCCGACTAATCCCAAAGTGCTGAGCCACCTCGGTCTTGGTGATCTTCGGGTCCAATAACATTGCGGCAGCTTTCTGTGTGTCCGTCTTTGACAACGAGGGCTTCCGACCGCCCTTACGCCCCCTGGCCCGGGCAGCCTCCAATCCAGCCATCGTCCGTTCCCGAATCAGATCATGCTCAAATTCAGCCAGAGCCCCGAAGATATGAAACACCAAGCGGCCACCTGAACTGGTAGTGTCGATGGATTCCGTCAGGGACTTAAACCCGATGCCGCGATCCTGGAGGTCCTGAACAATCTCCACCAGGTCCTTCAATGATCGAGCGAGGCGATCCAGCTTCCACACGACCAAGACATCGCCCGGTCGGAGCATACGGAGGCACTGCGACAACTCGGGTCGCTCACGTAAGGTTCCGGTAAATTTTTCCTGGAAGACCTGTTCGGCCCCGGCTTTCTTCAGGGCATCCACTTGGAGTTCGGGATTTTGGTCGTTAGTGCTGACACGCGCATAACCTATGATCATAAAAGGCACCTTTTCTGCTCATAGATTGTTGTACGTAATTGTTGGACATTAAACAAGCCGAAATCGGGTATTTTTGAGGGTTAGCCTTAAGCGTCCAACAAACGACCGTTTTCGGACAAAAGCATAGCTCAGCAAAGGATTTGACCTTCGACAAGGATGCAGGGGAGACTGAAACACGCCAGTGACCACGAAACAACAGACGTCCAAGCCGGGTTTTAAACAAAAGCGAACATTAACCCCCTTCACCTTGAGAGCGGTTTTCGGTCGTCCCAAATTAATGAATCTGCGAAAATCCTGGCCATGCGGTCGTTTCCAGTCGGACTGTTTTTCCGCTGGGCGTCAAACCAGCCGAAAACGCGGACGTTATGGCTAAGAGGAGGGGGTAGGCTTGGATCACTATGTAGTGGTCCAATGATTCCGGACACCAACGTAGGTGGTAAGATCGCCACCATAAACGAGGTGTCTGATGACCAGAAAACGACGTTCCTTTACTCCTGAGTTCAAGCAGGAAGCAGCCAGCCTGGTGCTGGACCAAGGTTACACCATCGCCCAGGCGAGTACTTCGCTGGGGGTGGGAGAAAGCCCCCTCCGACGCTGGGTTCAGCAACTGACGGATGAGCGTGGGGGTATGACCCCGAAAGGCAAAGCCTTGACCCCGGAGCAGCGCCGGATTCAGGAGCTGGAAGCCCGCTGCAAACGCCTTGAGCAGGAGAAAGACATACTAAAAAAGGCTACCGCTCTCTTGATGTCGGACGACATGAATCGTACGCGCTGATAGACCAGTTGAGTGAGCAAATGCCTGTTGAAATGGTCTGCAATGCGTTTGATATCAGCCGTTCCAGCTATTACGAGTACCGCCAACGGCGGAAGCACGTGGATGTTGAGCGTCTGGCCCTGAAGGCTCAGGTAAACCGTCTATTTACCAAGAGCCGCAGCTCTGCCGGCAGTAGAACGATCAAGGGCATGCTCAATGACGACGGCGTTGTCATCGGGCGCTTCAAGGTTCGACGATTGATGAGTGAGCTGGGGCTGATCTGTAAGCAGCCGGGGCCTCACGCCTACAAGCAGGCGACCGTTGAGCGACCGGATATCCCGAACCATCTGGATCGTGAGTTTGCAGCAGAACGGCCTAACGAGGTCTGGTGCGGTGATATCACTTACATCTGGAGCGGCCAGCGATGGAGTTATCTGGCTGTGGTGCTGGATCTGTATGCCCGCCGGGTTGTTGGTTGGGCCATGTCATCCAGTCCTGATGCTGACCTGGTTGTCAAAGCTCTAGACCACGCCTGGGAACAGCGTGGTCGACCGGAGAAAGTCATGTTCCACTCGGACAGTAATACTGTCAGTGCCGGGTATTTCTGATTTTGGCTCAACTTGAAATACTGGGTGTCGCAAGTGTTCTCGGGTTTCCTGACCCGCACTCCGATCGACCCAGATATGTGTCTTTCCCTGGACCTGTCGGAATTCCGAGAACACCTAGCGGCAGGGGTTTCACCCCGCCGATGCATGTGACTCAAGAAGGGCCTGACAGCCTGTCTCGTTACTGTCGTGTCCAGGCTATCGTGCATGGTGAAGCCATCTTCAAATAGATAGCCAGGAGCTTCGTCATGTCTTTACAGCAGGATGTTCGCCCGGTGATTGTCGGTGGTGTTGATACCCATAAAGATCTGCATGTTGCTGCCGCGGTTGATGGTCATGACCAGGTTCTCGGAACAAACACCTTTCCAGCGACGCGCCATGGTTATAAAACCATGTTGGCGTGGATGCGCAGCTTTGGCGACGTCACCAGAATAGGGATTGAATGCTCAGGAACCTATGGCGCGGGTCTGTTGCGCTATTTACAGCAGGCCAGCATCACGACTCTGGAGGTTACAAGTCCCGATAAATCCGTCCGCCGCAAGCGGGGCAAAGACGACAGCATTGATGCTGAAAATGCTGCGCACGCGGCCTTTGCGGGCATTCGTACGGTAACACCGAAGACACGTGACGGCATGGTTGAATCCTTGCGTGTTCTGAAAGTCTGTCGAAAGACAGCGATCGCAGCCCGCAGGGTAGCGCTTCAGATGATTCAAACCCAGATTGTCTCCGCACCGGAGGAGTTACGGGACCAGCTTAGGAGCATGACGCGCATGCAACTTATCCGGACGTTGGCATCATCGCGTCCCGATCTAGGCGGATACCGAGACGTCATGACGGCCTATCGGATAGCCCTGAAGTCCCTCGCTCGCCGATATGTAGAGCTACATGACGAGATCGCGGACTTGGATACCATGATCAAGGCCATCGTGGACGAACTTGCGCCCGACTTGGTTGCAAGAACAGCTGTCGGTTATGAGTCGGCGGCGCAGCTGTTGATTACCGCAGGTGACAACCCTGATCGACTTGGCTCCGAAGCCAGTTTTGCTGCGCTTTGCGGGGTCAATCCCATACCGGCATCTTCCGGAAAGACGCAGCGCCACAGGCTTAACCGAGGAGGCGATCGCGCAGCCAACAGTGCACTGCACATAATTGCGATCGGCAGGCTTCGGCTTGATGTTAAAACCCAGGAGTACGTTGCAAGACGACTAACAGAAGGGCATTCAAAGTTGGAAGCTATCCGTTGTCTAAAACGTTACATAGCGCGAGAGCTGTTCTATCTTTTACGCCACCGGCAACGTGAGATTGGCCAGTCGAGAATTGCTGCTTGACTCTTAGAAGGGCGTCCAGGGCAGTCAGTACGCCAGCCGCAAGTTCCGTCAGCGGCTCTGGCGCTATCGAATGACACAAAGCATGAGCCGACGTGGCAACTGCTGGGACAACGCACCGATGGAGAGACTGTTCCGGAGTCTGAAATCCGAGTGGATACCGGCCATGGGATATCGGAATCTGCCTGAGGCCAAAAAAGATGTTGGTGGCTATCTGATGGACTATTACAACCGGCAGCGACCTCACACATTCAACGATGGCATTCCGCCCGTTGCAGCTGAGGAAAACCTTAAAATACTGTCCGGGATTAGTTGACCACTACACTATCAGGTTGAATACACGAAGTATGAGCTGGCCAAGCTAAGCTTTCTTGAATGTCTCGATTACCTGGATCTCTACGAAAAAGGTGTGGAGTTTTTTTCGGAGGAGCCGCTTGCGTTTGAACGCTCAATTTCTAAAGCCTTTGTTATCACCTACGCTAGACCATTTACAAAAAATAATGCTGTAGGTGGACACGGGGTAGGCAGTATTTCAACGCGCTGGGTCACACGGTTGCCTGACAAGCAGCGGGCGCTTCATCACGAGTTGGTAAACGAGGGGAGAAACTCCTTGGTAGCGCATTTGGATATCGAGAAATTGCAGCCGATGATTTTTCTAAAGCCAGGAAATCTCAACGACCACATCATAAATTGGTGCATATGCCCAATTAATCAAAATTCGATTTACGATCTACGGGCTTTAGTAACGGCTGCACAAGAGTTTTGTTACCAACAGCAGCAAAGAATCCGGCCGAACATCAGTGACTCTATTATCAGCTACCGGCCATAACAATGCGCCTCACACGGAAGGCCTTTTCTGCACTTCGCGTTAGGCTCTGGGACACAAATTCAGACAATCAGGGAATCCGACCATGCACTATATGATGCTCGATACCTGCGTCCTGCTAGATATAGCTACGCGGAAAGCGGATCTACCTATCGTGTCCGCGCTTGAGGAGCTGGTTTCGGCAGGTAGTCTAAGGCTTGTTGTCCCGGATCTGGTCGTAACTGAGTTCGAAAGAAATAAGGATAACGTCGCGGAGAAAACCCGGCGGCGGTTATCTCAAGAGTTTAAGCAAGTAAGAGGTGTCGTCGAGGAATTCGGCGGCAACAACAAAACTTATGCGATAGAAGTATTGAACGAGGTTGGCTCCAGATTGCCGCTCCTTTCCGAGGCCAACTACGCAACCATATCCCGGGTTGAACGCCTGATAGAAACTTCGTTGAAGGTGCAAACGACAGATGCTGCCAAGCTCGCAGCTGTCGCCAGGGGGCTCGACAAGCGGGCTCCTTTCCATATCAGCAAAAATTCCACTGCAGACGCCATAATCATTGAGCTGTTCGCTGAGTTTGTTGCAGGCAAACGTTCGAGCGGTGATTCATTTTTGTTCGTCACGCATAACCACCACGACTTTTCCTCAAAGGACCACCGAGAGCCCCATCAAGATTTCTCTAGCATCTTTTCTGAAGCAAATATTCGCTATTTCAGCACCGCATCCTCTGCGATCAAGTCCCTAGACGATGGCATTCTTGATGATGTTCAGTTTGAGTATGACCTCACGGAGGAAACACGTAGCCTCCAGGAGATCTTATCTGCCATGGACGAGCTGGTCGATAAGGTATGGTATAACCGGCACTGGAACAGGCTTTATCAAATAGAAAGAGGTGATATAAAAATCATACCTGATGTTGAGAAGAGGTACGGGAATGGCGTGATCCACGAGAGTATATGGAAGGGCGCCCGTGAATCAGCTGCTAAGGTTGCTGCGAAGTACGAGGATACGGGGCCTTGGGATGACTTCGAGTGGGGAATGCTCAACGGAAAGCTATCAGCACTCCGCTGGGTCTTGGGTGACGACTGGGATATGTTAGACACCTGAAGCAGCCGCTCTTCGGGCAGCGGCAGGCATATCTTCATGGAATAGAGAATGGCGCGAGCTCAGACTTGAAGAGCTACGGTCAGCAGTATGCCTAACCAATGGCGGCAGCCGAAGGCTACGTAGCGGCTGACCTTTATCGTTAGCGAGGATCTATGGCAGAGGGAATCTCTGGGAACATAATTGACCTGATAGTGTTTCTCCTTCCGGGGTTCGTGTGTGCGTGGGTGTTCTATGGGTTGACTTCTCATCCCAAGCCCCACCAATTTGAGCGAATTATTCAAGCTCTGATATTTACATTCATTGTCCGAGCCAACCTTATCGGTGCCGAATGGTTATTCGCTGCCATCGGAGATAGCTTATTCAGTATTGGTCAATGGGATGATTCCGCCGAGGCAGTTGTCTCCTTGGTAATGGCTCTTGTCCTCGGGGCAATATTTGCCTATCTGGTAAATGCGGATGTACTTCACCGCTATCTACGTAAGTTAAAGCTGACGACCCGAACGTCTCATCCCTCTGAATGGTTCTATGTTTTTTCGGAAAAGGTGACTTTCGTTATCCTGAACCTAAAAGACGGTAGAAGACTTTATGGCTGGCCCAAAGAGTGGCCCCTAGAGCCGGATAAAGGCCAGTTTTACATAATGCTTCCAGCTTGGATTCTTGAAGATGGTAGCCAATTAGATCTCCCGGAACTGGACGGAGTGCTTATAAGGGCTGATGATGTTAAATGGGTAGAGTTCCTGAGGTTTGAGGAGAAAACCAATGACGAATAGACGCAAAGGGTCAAACCCACCACCACCCTCAAGTGGTAGAGGTAAAGAGCAAGCTAATACCAACCCTCCGCCGACGAATGTAAGGCCAACTCCGCCTTCGAATCCGCCGCCTCCTAAGAATGACTCAGGTCGCTAACAACTGGTTATTGTCAGGCGCGCCGTAGCTGGGCTCCTGCACGAAGCAAATCCACACGTTAGCAATTTTGAAAGGAACCTATGAATACGGAGCAAAAATGGGTTGGCGCTGAGTCTTCCGTCGCCAACGCAAGTTCTCTACTAGAAACATCTAGGGATGCCTTAGCTGCCGGGAGGTACGGAGTTTCAGCGGCACTTGCGGTACTCAGCTCAGAGGAGAGTGCAAAAGCATTTGGCCTCGCCGTGAGCGCTGTAGATCCAGATTTCGAGCACCGACCATTCGAAACCTATTCTAAAAGTCATAAGAAAAAACAGGGCATGGCTGCTGCACTAACAGTCGGAATGCAGCTAGCGGAAGCAATGCATGCCTTTAAGGAACAAATCGAGGTACTCGTTATAAAAAATGACGAAGATCAGGGCGGATTTGTCTACGAGAAATTGATGGAAGCTATAGAGAGTGCTATGGCGCAGGAGGAGCCACCAACTATTATCCGTAATATGAAAGAAGTAGATGAGTGGTATCGCTCTGCTGACTCAATTAAGCAGGCGGGCTTTTATGTCGCCTTTGATCAAGGCCGGTGGCACACACCACAATCCGTGAGCAAAGAAGTGACGTCCAAGCACGTAAACTTTGCGGAAAAACTATATTCATCCGCGGTTAGCATATGCTCGCGGGGGCTTCGGGACCAATTTGTTGAGGCGGCGAAGTCTTACCGATCGAGCATCCCGCACTAACCAATACAGGCACGGCGACACCCTTTTCATTGCGCCTTTGGCTCCAATCCATGGGCCCGCATGCTGCAAGCGTTATCCGCACTGAATTTATCGCAGAGCATTAATTTTCGTTAACGGTGTCAGTGGGCACAGTTACGAATGTGAAAATCTTCGTTAAAAAAACTGATACTGTTAATGGGGACTCAGGTTTTAGGAGGTTTCGCGATGGAAGTTGGCAAAACTTACAACGTTGTCTTTGCAACAGGTCGCTATGAAATTGAGTATGAAAACGGAGTTACCTGCATAAAGGTAACTCCGCAATCATATCGAGTAGAAAGAGCTGACGGCTCCACCAGATTGGTGAAACAGGATTTAATCATGAGCCTAGAGGAAATAGTTGCGCCCGCATAACCATGCAAAGTAGTCCATGGTGCACTTCCCCCACTTCAATAGACGCGCATGGATAACTCCTGGACCACGCTGCGCCCAATACAACTGGCGTTATGCATGTGGAAAAGCGCCTAAACACTCCAACATAATAGGAAAAGTATGGCACGCCCGAATGAGATCAAAATCCCAAAAGGTGACGGATCAACGGCCCCAGACAGTGTTGGCTCCTTTGAAACACTGTCTGACATAGAGTCTCTTGTAATAGTTGGAGCAAATGGTTCAGGTAAAAGTCGATTTGGGTATGCAATAGAAAAAGCAAATAGGAATCACTGTCGCATTCAACGCATCGCAGCCCAACGAGCGCTTGAAGTGCCGGAATCGGTGACTCCAACTGTATCGGAGAACGCTCTGAACGAATGGTATTACGGACGTAAGGACGGAAGTAATGAGGATCTGCGTGACCGAACAAGATGGAACCAGAAACCGGTAACAGGTCTTCTGAATGATTACGAGCGACTTATGCGACTTGTTTTCGCAAAGACGCATGACCGAAACCACGAATTCACAAGATCTCATCTCGATGGGAATCCTTTAGATAAACCACCAGAATCTCCGTCTGATATTGTTGAGCGCGTATGGTCTATGGTTTTCCCTCACCGGAAACTGGTTTTCGATTCAGGGAAAGTGTTGGCATCCGATAAAGGTAGAGACTATAACGCTGCAGAAATGAGTGACGGTGAAAGGGTGGCGCTTTACTTGATGGCTAGTGCTTTTGTAGCGCCGACCGACTCAGTGATTGTTATTGATGAGCCGGAGATCCATCTGCATCGAGCAATAAGGGATACACTATTCGACTATATCGAAGCAGAGCGTGCCGATTGCTTGTTTATCTATCTCACCCATGATGTGGACTTTGCGACCACTAGGCCCGTCTCGAAAAAGTTATGGCTAAAAGAGTTCACCGGGAATGGCTGGCATTGGGAAGAACTTGAAGAAACCGAAGGGTTACCTGTTGCATTAGTGGCAGAGTTGCTTGGTAGCCGTAGGCCAGTACTGTTTGTCGAAGGTGATAATAACAGCTTGGACTACTTGATATATTCGGCTGTTTACCCTGGCCGCTATGTCGTTTCAGTTGGGAGCTGCGAACGAGTGATCCAGTTCACAAAAGCTATTAACAACTCTCCCCAGCTCCATCATTTGAGCGCGGTTGGGATTGTAGATAGGGATAGAAGGCCAGACGATGAGGTCCAAGTACTTGTCGAGCGAGGTGTTCATGTACTGGAAGTGGCAGAAGTGGAGAACCTAATTTTAACGCCAGGCGTGTTAATAGAAGTGGCTAAAAAACTGGGATTCGATGAAGAGAAAATATCAGAAACACAGGATCTCGTTTTTCAACGTTTAGAGGCTGAGAAAGAAAAGCAAATTGGCGAGAGAGCACTCCATTCCACGAGAATAAAGCTTCTAAGTTATTTTGATGAAAAAGCAAGCTCCGAGTCAGACCTTAACGAAATTGTGGGGAATCTCCCTTCAGATATTGGCATACAAGATATTTTGCGCGAATCTCGGGAAGCTATAGAGACGGCAATATCAAATAGAGATTACGGATTGGCCCTGCGAATTTTCAACTCGAAAGGGTTGTCAAGTCACGCCTCACATTCAGTGTTTGGGTTGGCCAAGATCGGAAGAGAAGACGGCCTGACCAACTTCGTTAGAAGGCATTTACACTCCAATAAAGAATCCGAAATTGTAGATGCTTTCAAAAACCTTCTCCCTGCGCTTGCTCCATAGTGGGGGGAAGCAATGCATACAATGCCGTGCACTGGATGCAGAAAAAAACTCTTCTTCGCGTAGTTTTTCAGGTAGGAACGTATGAAGCTTTGTGAAATGTGCAAAAGCGAAGCTGTTCTCCAGAGCTCTCACGCTATTCCAGACACCATCTTCAAGAGAATATTGAGAGAAAATAGCGGCAAACTCATCGTTGTACCAGGTGTTGGCAGCACACCTGTGCATTATTCGAACGACACGTGGGACACTGAGCAGCTCTGTAAACGTTGTGAAGGGCTGCTCAATACAAACTATGAGAACTACTCAATAAGGGTTTTACGCGGGAAGGTTGGAGTTGTAAAAAAGCACGCTAGTGGTGTGACCTTTGAAGATGTTGAAACACGAAAGGTCGTGAGCTTCTTCATTTCGATATTTTGGAGAGCCGCAAACTCAAAGCATGAATCGTACTCGAAGGTTTACATTCCTGAACCTTGGAACGATCAAATCAGGGCTATGCTGGCTGCGGATGAATTGGTTCCCCGAAACTTGGCAACAGTAAAGATATCCAGATTATTTGACAGCACTAAAAAGAACGGATTTACCCAGCAAAATTTGAAGTCGATGCTCGTAAGTCCTTTCCCACGTCGATATCGTCGAGGCTGTTATTCTTTTTGCTTTATTTTGGAAGGTTTTTTCATAGAAATTTTATCCCTGGCTTAAGGGCCAAGCCGAGGAGAGCGCGGGGAGTCCTGTCAAATCGCTCAAAATTTATAATGGCCCCCTTCTTAAATATCTTTGATGTTCCTGAACTTCAGGAGTGCTTGGTGGAAGGATATAAAAAGTATATTGAAGGCTCGGTAACGTTCAGAAGTTAACAAGGTGTGGTACTCGCATGCCCTCGTCTGCGCTTTTCTGCGCCAAGAACACATCGGTACGCTTCAGTGTTATCTGAAAATGTGAATGTTCGCTTTGCGACCTTCGCGACCGTCAGAGTTTTAGACTGTGCTAATTTTTCAGGCCCGCGAAAACTGCCCTCAGTAGAGGACGAGATCATGAGCATCGGAGGAGTTCATTTTTTGTGAGAGCATTCGTGTAACTCCTCAGGCTACACACCTGCTTTTCATGCGACTCGAAGAATTAATCGGGTTTTGCGCTCAGCTTTATTTGATCAGCTGATTTATGAGTTTATTGCCGTGAGTAAAACAGTTAATGCGGTCTTCTGGCTAGAGCGGCATCACGGCATTTGTGGTTGCAGGGACGCCCTCGGCCCCAAGGCGTTGCCACGGCAAGCCCTGAACCAAGGCGTATAACTGTTACTCGGTCAGGCGCAGTTGCTCACCGCGCCAGGTTTCGCCCCAGTGGAGTTTGCCCCGGTTCAGCCGGTGGGCACACATCTAGTACCAAGACCATCGTGGACCAGCACTTTAATCCGGTTGCCTCGTTTGTTGGCGAACAGGTAGGCGCAGTGGGGCCTGCCTTAACCAAACACCTGGATGACTCGCGCCAGAGCCATGTCCGGCCCCACGATTCACTGGAAGATCTGACGCCATGGGAATATCTGGCGAAACACCAACGGGCGGAAAACTCTAATCAGCGGTGCAACTAAAACAGGGATGTTTACAATCAACGGGTTTTTCAAATAGTAGCTTGCCGCTCCATCGCCCGGATTCGACGTGTTGTGCAACCTGATAGAAAATCACCTCAATCAATTTTCTGACAGCGATTGAAGCGGGGCGGTTGCCTGGAGTAGCTATCGCCAGCGAACGGTAGAGTTCGGGCTTAACGATAGGGACGGCAACAATCTCTCCGCGTTCCACCATTTCACTGACAGTGGCAGAGGATAAAATGGTATAACCGAGCTGTTGCTTTATCATCTCGCTTAGAAGCGGCCACGCACTGACCTCAAAGGCCAGGTCGATTTTTTTGTGCCTTTGCATCGCTTCCTTTTCCATTCGCGCTCTCAAGCCATGTTTTTCTTCGGGTAGGATCAGCGGTAGATTGAGAACTTCGTCAAGATTCACCGTATTCCGTTTCGAGATTTCGGTGTCCGGCGGAGCAATCAAGAAAAAACGCTCGTCAATCAGTGGGATATGGCGCAAGTTCTTATGCTTGCTTTGATCATAAGTGATCACCAAATCCAGCTTTTGCTGAGAAACCATTTGCTGCAGCGTGCCGCTCATGGCTGATCTCACTGCGAGATTTACACGTGGATAAAGTGTGCGGAACTGTTTGACGATCATCGTTGCCAATTCGTTGGAGATCGTTGGAAGCAATCCCAGCTTCACCTGACCGGTTACGGTCCCAGAGACTGCCGCCACATCTGTTTGAAGCTGTTCTGTATCCTTAAGCAGGCCTTTGGCGCGTTCATAAAGAACTTCTCCCGCGGTCGTCAGCAAAACACCCCGCCCATGGCGAACAAACAGCTCAGCATCCAGGGCTTCTTCAAGCAATCTAATTTGGCGGCTTAAGGCCGGTTGTGCAATGAATAGCGCCTCCGAGGCACGACTGAAACTACCTCTCTTGGCAATGGTAAGAAAGCTGTTCAGTTGGCGAAGATCAATCTTGAGGTTGGAAGCCATACAGTCTTGACCATTTATTGTTAGATGCCGTATCCCGCTGATTGCGGTCCGTCCTTTAAGCTATACCAACGGTTACTAGGAAATATAGAAAAAAACGATACTGGTTACGTTTCAAACAAGGTCATTAAAAAGGATAATGGAAACATTGGTTTATGCGTTATCTGTTCTGGTTTGGTCTTTGTCGCGGCGTTTGGCTTTTTTGATCTTTGTCATTTTTATTCAATTAGCGGACAAATTGCTTCAAGACGCTATCAAGTAGCCCTTGCATCATTTGCAGTATTGTGACGACGAAAGGTCAGGGTTGTAGCAATCGTTCGAATCAGCCCGCGCGGATTCTTTGAGGGTCGCGCTACCCCTTTCAGACGTACTCGCCATCGACGTGAAGAGTAGCTCAACCAAGCAAAGCAGGAATGTGAGTGCTTTGGTCTACTGGAGCACGTTGTTGCTGGCGCGAGACAAGCGCTTGTCGGGCGGGAGGAGAACCAAAAACAAGACGGAGAAGCAATATGTACCCCAATCTCAAGATGTACATCGGCGGTCAGTTCGTGGACGGACATGGTGAATCCAGCCAGTCGGTCATGAATCCCTCCAATAATGAGGTTCTGGCCACGCTACCTTATGCAAGTGAGAGTGACCTGGACCGGGCGCTGGAATCGTCGGAACAAGCCTTTCGTTTGTGGAAGAAGGAACCCGCCGTGGAGCGTTCTCGGATTTTACGGAAGGTGGCCGAGCTTATTCGAGAAAGAGCAGAGAACACGGGGCGGGTACTCACGCTGGAACAAGGGAAGCCGGTTCGCGAAGCCATTGGCGAGGTCTTGTCCTGTGCTGAGCATGCTGAATGGCACGCGGAGGAATGCCGCAGAATATATGGTCGTGTCATTCCTTCACGAAAATCGAATGTACAACAAACTGCACTCAAGGAACCGATAGGAGTGTGCGTTGCTTTTTCGCCGTGGAATTTCCCTTTCAGTCAGGCTTTCCGCAAAGTTGTCGCTGCCATTGGCGCTGGCTGTACGGTTATTCTTAAAGGGTCAAGTGACACCCCTGCCTCCGTAATGTTGATGGCACAAATATTCCATGATGCAGGTTTGCCAAAGGGCGTTTTTAACGTCGTATCTGGTGACTCTGGCATGATTTCCGAGTACTTGATCAGGTCGCCGATTGTTCAGAAGATCAGCTTTACCGGCTCTACGCCGGTCGGTCGGAAGCTGGCGTCACTTGCCGGAGCTAATATGAAACGTTGCACCATGGAGCTTGGCGGTCATGCGCCGGTCATTGTTTGTGACGACGCAGATATCGACAAAGCCGTTAAAGACCTGGTCGGATTCAAGTTTCGGAACGCGGGGCAGATTTGTATCTGTCCGACGAGGTTCTTTGTTCAGCGGAATATCTACAACGATTTTGTCTCCAGGTTTTCGGAAGAGGTAAAGACAATCAAAGTAGGATGTGGGTCCGATGACTCCACAACGATGGGGCCTCTGGCCCAATCTCGTCGGGTCGCGGAGATGCAGAAGTTCGTTGACGACGCTTGTCAGAAGGGCGGTGTGTTGGTGACGGGCGGTGAGACGCCGTCTGGCGCGGGAAACTTTTA
Source organism: Marinobacter sp. MA (assembly GCF_048298425.1). Lineage (NCBI taxonomy): Bacteria > Pseudomonadati > Pseudomonadota > Gammaproteobacteria > Pseudomonadales > Marinobacteraceae > Marinobacter > Marinobacter sp. MA. Next base: position 68,182 of record NZ_CP103059.1, on the reverse strand, counting down.
TCCACCAACGGTTCTCAAAGATGTTCCTGATGATGCGATGTTCATGAATGATGAACCTTTTGGCCCAATTGCAGGTTTTGTGCCGTTCGACAGCATCACCGAAGTGCTGGAACGAGCTAACCAGTTGTCCTTCGGGTTGGCTGCCTATGCGTACACCTCATCTGTTAGCAATGCCCATCGTATTACCAATGGCCTGGAAGCCGGTATGGTCTCTGTGAACCACATAGGGCTGGCGTTGGCGGAAACTCCCTTTGGGGGCGTCAAGGAAAGCGGCTATGGTAGGGAAGGTGGCAGTGAGACCTTTGATAGTTATCTGGCTACCAAGTTTGTGACTCAGATGAGCTGATGTCGGTTGAGAGCCAAGAGTAAGAGTTTGCTTTGAGTTAAATGGTTATAAACTTAATTTTATCTTCGGGTCTTTCGATCAAAAATAAAAAGGAGACCGTTCATGGCCAGCAGCTTGTTAGCACCAAATGACATTCTAAATGTTATACCTGGGCAGGTAATCTGTGAGGGTACTGTAGAAAATACGCTAAAAAATCGGCTTTCGATGAGAAACTATCGGTTCGATAAAACTGAAGTTTATATCCCTGAAATGCGGGATTACATGCTGGTCAGGTGGGAGTCTCCGCCTGAAAATCTTGGTTTCTTCCATTCGGGTAAGTGGGCAGATCAGGATGCTCGTACCGATAGCGTGACAATTCTGGCGCGTGGAGAGCCATCTCGATGGTTCTGGACAAATGATATTCAGGTCTCACACGTTTATGTCTCCGAGTCTGCGATAAAAAAAGTCGCTAATGATCTCTTTGAGAAAGATGTTGACAGTTTGAATATCGATCATAGAGCTGTTTCTCAGGATGCCACACTGGCTGAGTTGATGAAGTCATACGAACGGGAGTGCCTGGGTGAAAGTCTCGGTGGTCAACTGTATGCAGATACCATTGAGACTCAGATATGTATCCATCTGATTAGGGAGTATTCTCAATGCAAGCTTCGTGAAATTCAGATTGATCGAAGTATGCCTGTTTCAAAACAAAAAACGATTGAAGAATATATTGCTGAAAACCTTGATCAATGTATAAGTATCGATGATTTAGCGGAAATCTCAGGATTTAGCAATTCGTACTTTATTCGTCTGTTCAGAAATGCGTTTGGTATGCCTCCACACGCCTATATTCTTCAGCGTAGGCTAGAAATGGCGAAGGCGATGCTTGAGTCGCCGATGGATATACCAATCAAGGTTATTGCAATGGAGTGTGGTTTTTCCGATCAGAGCCATCTAACGCGTCTGTTCAAGAACAAATTTTCTACAACGCCTAACAGGTATAGGAATAAGACGAAACTAACCAAATTTTGTTGAACTGCTGATCAAGATATTTGCCTTAGATGCCCGACCCTCTGCTTGCAGAGTGAGTCGGGCATTGTTTTGATGCCTGGCTGATTTTTCCGGCACAACCCAACTCCCATACGGTCTTCCCCGATCCTGTAGTTGCAAGGGGTTTTCAACCAGAATTGCGATGCAGCAATTTCGGTGTCTATGCTAGTTATAATCTTTGCTCGAAATCTAAAAAAATGTTTTGGTCCCATTTAATAAAATTTATTTTTTATGTTCTGGTTCAAAAAATTAATAAATACATTCAATATTCCAAAGGTCTATATCAGGATCATTTGATTTGGTTTTATAAAAAATCAACAAAGGAAAAGCCAGATGATCCAGAAAAAAATAAACAAGAGTATTGCTGATAAATTTGAGAAACAAACGAATCGTAACCATTTTAAGGTGGTGAAATCAAAACTGTCGTGTGCAATTCTATTGGCGACAGCATCCCTCCCAGCATTTTCTGAAAGCATCACAGTGGGCGACACTAACCTTACGCTGTATGGTTACGCAAAGCTTGACCTCATCTATGATTTCGATTCGCCTCTTGGTATTTCGATTCTCCACCAGAATATCAGGCTTGACGATACAAGTGGCCCCGATGGTCATTTTGACGCGCACGCCCTAGAGTCCAGGATCGGCATTTCAACCGTTACTCCTACCGAACTGGGAAATATCGAGACCCGGGTTGAAGGCGATTTTTATGGGCCCGGCGGGACCTTTCGACTCCGGCAGGGGTACGGTACATGGAATGGCATTCTTGCAGGTCAAACCGAAACGAACTTTTCGACGTTTCTTGGTTACACGCCGAGCATTGATTTCACCGGTCAGGTCGGACAAACAAATCTGGACCGTCAGGCGCAGATTCGTTACTCAACAGGGGGGCTCTCTATAGCTTTAGAGGAAGCTGACAAGCAAGGAGGCCTAGCCTATGAAACGGAAGAGACCGTCGAAATCAAGAGTACCCTTCCAGATCTGACTCTCAGATATGACGATGCTCTGGGCGGTCTGAACTATTCCTTAGGGGCCGTGTTGCGGCAGTTGACTGTTTATGATGCCGCTGCTGACCGGGAAGAAGACGAATTCGGTTATGGTGTCACCTTCTCGGGAAAAATGCCCGTTTCATCAAGGGTGAGCCTGCAAGGTGCAGTAGTCTACGGAGAGGGTGTTGGTGGTTACCTGTGGTTAAACCCGGCTGCGCCGGCCTACTATGACCCTGTTGCTGGCGAACTCGAAGCTATTGAAGCCGTTGGCGGTACTCTTGGGATATCCGTGGCTGTTGGTCCTGGTTTAGCAAACCTGGCCTATGGTGTGTCGGAAGCTGATCTGGATGACATAAGAAATGTCGACGTTAGCAATGAGGGCGAACAAAATACGAGCCTTTATTTGAACTACCTGTGGTCGCCCATCGAGAGTGTCGATTACGGGATTGAAGTGAGCCACCATACTCGAGAATTGGTTGGGGGGCGTGAAGGGAAGGCGACACGTCTTCAGGCGATGGCCAAATACACTTTCTGAACATTGACTTAAGCGTTGTTGTGCCTTTGGTTGCCCCGACTCTCAGTCGGGGCCTTTTTCTGTATGGATCAGTGTCGTTTTTTATGTCCCATAAGGAGCAGGATCAGGTTTCGAATAAATTTAATTCCAGTAAAGTTCAGCCAATTGATCTGCTGCCTCGATAACTCCGACAAGTCCGTTCCATTTTTCTATCAGTTCGGACATCTTGTCTGCAAGCTTCTTGGTTCTCGCCCCATCAATGTTATATTCGTCTGCGTAGAATTCCGGGGAAAATTTTAGATCTTCTTTGATAAGATCTCTTGATTTTTCGAGGAAATTGCCTTCTGCCATCCAGGATGTTGATGCCTTTCTTTTCTGCTTTAATCATGTCGCTATCAGCTTGTTGCTGATAGAGGAAGCTAACATAGGCAGCCATAATCCGTCCGGCCTTCAGCGGACCCTCATTTTCTCTGGTGTTGAAACGATTCCACGGGTCACGATTAAGAGTTGCTGCTCGACCTGCGGCATATAGACCACCTGGAACGTCGGTAGTTATGTTTTTGACAACATCATGGAGATTGAAGTTGGCCAGTTCTGCGGGTGAGAGGAAGGTGCAATCCACAAAACCTTGCTCGAGTACTTCATAAACTTCATGTACCGGGATTGCTACCGATAATCTCCCGAAATTCTTCGCCCAGCGAGCCCAGGAAGCCCCAGATATTCGCAAGCGCTTGCCGTTTAGTTCTTCAACCGTATTTACTATAGCATTACAGAACATTACGTAAGAGGGTATAGATACAATCGGGGTATAGACTTGGTTGCTTGACGCGAATTCACTCTGATATTCCGGGCAGCTGATCATTATATATTCAAGAATGGCTTGGGAATAAGGGTAGCCCTCTTTACCGGACACTTTACTCTGCAGTAATTGACGTGTTGGACCGGTATTTATTCAGGGCTACTCTGAGGGCTTAGAGGGGCATCACAAATACGGTTGTACTGATCAACAGGTAGATCTACTCGTTCAGGCGGTTTTGAGTTTTGCGAGAGAAATTTGTGGTCAGTATTTCCACGGCAATCGACGAGTTGATCCGCTCGGCGTACGGCAGTGGCAGGAAGATCGCGATGATGATGTATAAGTAAGCAACTATGGTGATTATTCCGGGCGGGGGGTGTTGAATAGAAATCGGGCCAGAATATCAAGGCTGATATGTATCATCATCGGCGCTATGGCGAGCCCGTCGAGAGTTATAACTTTCTTATTGATCTCGTTTATTAATACTTTGAAGTTCTCCTGCAACTTGCGACCAATTCTTGCACTACTTACTTTTGTGCTCATTACTATGATCGGCCCCTATTTGAAGATTGAGATACGGTCGAAGGGGGCCTGCTTCGGGTTGAAGCAGGCCATGATGGAAGTGCAATCAGTTCGCGGTATATCCTCCATCCACAATGATTTCTGCACCATGAACGAAGGATGATTCGTCGGATGCGAGAAACAGCACCGCTTTTGATACCTCGTCGGGTGTGCTGGGCCGGTTCATGAGCGTGGGGCCAAGAAGCGTTTTACGGGTTTCTTCATCCGTGTGCAGCAAGTCCTTAGTCATGGGCGTATCGATCACCCCGGGGTGCACGGAATTCACGCGGACATTAAAGTCTGCGAGGTCCACGGCGCAGGACTTAGTCATCAGACGTACAGCACCCTTTGATGCGATGTACGCGCCAGCGCTTGGCGCGCCGATGATGCCATAAATGGATGAAATATTTATAATTGAGCCGCCACCACTCTCCTGCATGAGAGGCACGGCTTCCCGGATGCCGAGAAAAGTTCCACGTACGTTTATATCGAACGTGCGATCCCATTCTTCGTTACTAGTCTCATGGACTGGTTTGAGAATGAGTGTTCCTGCGTTGTTGACCAAGATGTCCAGCCTGTCAGCCTTTTCTTTGATCGATGTGACCGCAGCCTTCCAGTCAGCTTCATTGGACACGTCCAGTCGCAAAAACTCAGCATCTCCTCCCTGGCTGCGAATTGCTTCCACGACCTGTTTGCCGTTTTCCACATCAATGTCACAGACGAATACTTTTGCCCCCTCAGCAGCCAGTAGTTCCGAGTGAGATTTCCCCATCCCCATGGCACCACCGGTAACCAATGCAACCTTTCCAGTTACTCGTTTCATCATTGTTTCCTTGAGTCTGCTCCGATGACAGAAGGGGGCAATTTTTTAACTGCCCCGTTCCGTAGTGGACATGCGTTGCTCAGTTGTCGAATTCGAGCGTCGAATAGTTGTCATCAACGACGGCCTGAAGCTCTTGCCGGTAGGCGCCAAGCCCGGCCATGTAGAAACGGACGGTATTTTTCTTGCCCGGTATATTTGCGCCGAAGATCCATGACTGGGCTTTGGGAAAAAGCGTCATATCGGCAATCGATTGGCAGGTTTCTACCCAGGCTTCCTGTGCCTCGGGCTTCGGTTCGATGGTCTTATGGCCGTTGCGTTCGGTCAGTGCAATCGCATCGGAAATCCACTCAACCTGGGTCTCAATGCTTGGAGGAAGGTTGGTGAAGGGACCGTTCGGGCCCAGAATCATGAAGAAGTTCGGGAAATCCGCTTCCATTACCCCCAAATAGCCCAGGGGGCCGTCTTTCCATTTATCCTGAATGGTGACGTCATTGCGGCCCTGGAGGTCGATCCGCGTATAGTTTCCTTCAACGGCATCGAAGCCTGTTGCAAAGATGATCGCATCCAGCTCAATCTCCTTGCCGCTTTCAAGAAGAATGCCGTTTTCCGTGAACTTTGAAATCGGATCGGCTTTAACATCTTCCAAGGATACGTTATCGCGGTTATATACCTCGTAGTAGTGATTGCCACACAGAGGACGTTTGGCGTAGAGATCGCTGGGCATCAGTTTCTTGGCGGTCTCGGGATCCTTAACGATCTGAGCAATTTTACGCTTGATAAAGTTTGCTGCAGCGTCGTTAGCCTCCTGGTCTGTTGCGATATCCGAAAATGTTTCGAACATGAACCGGAAGCCACCGCCTTTGTTCCAGATTTCCTCGAAGACGCGTTCACGTTCTTCTTCTGAGACTGATGTGGCAGGCACTGTGCTCTCTTCAAAGCCGAAGGCAACAGCAGACGATTTCACCTGATCCCAGATAGCGTCATAGTTGTCTTTGTATTCCTGAATTTTCTCCTCACTTTCGGGCCAGTTTCCAATCGGTACCACGTACTGTGGAGAGCGTTGAAATACGGTCAAGTGTTCTGCCGTTTCGGCCATCGCAATGATAACCTGGACCCCGGTAGAACCTGTGCCGACAACGCCAACTCGCTGTCCGGAGAGATCCATTCCTTCAGGCCATGCACCGGTGTGGATGATCTCGCCTTTGAACGTGTCCATTCCATCGAAAGGCGGTTTATTGGTTGCTGACAGAAGGCCCAGGCCGGTTACCAGATATTTTGCGGTAACCATCTGATCTTTGTCTGTCCAGACTCGCCAGAGTTGGGTAGATTCGTCGAAATGGGCAGCGGTTACCTTGGTGTGGAACTGGTAGCTGCGCCGAAGGTCGTAACGGTCAGCCACATCGTTCAGATAGTCCAGAACTTCGGGCTGCGTCAGATAGCGGTTCTTCCATCGGGCGTTTTCCAATCCCTCCTTGTCGAAGGAGAATCGATAGCAGAAGCTCTCGGTATCTGATAACGCGCCAGGGTAGCGATTCCAGTACCAGGTACCACCAACGTCGCTGGCGTTGTCATAGGCTTGAACTCTCAGCCCTTGTTCATCCCGCAGTTTGTGAACGGCATAGAGCCCTCCGAATCCTGCGCCGACTACAACGGCGTCAAAATCAGGAGTCTCGGTTCTTGTATTTGTGGTTTTCTCGTTCATGTGAGCTTCCTCTTCGAACACAATTGATCTCCGGAGCAAGAAGCGCCCCGTTTCTTCGTTTGTTTTTAATTCAGGAATGCCCGCGCCGGCAATTGCCGGCGCGGGTGACGAAGTATCAGAGGTTCTGATACCAGTCGGCGATACGATCCAGTTCCTCGTTTGCTTCCGGTGCGCGGCCCGAGAGGGCGGGAAATACGTGCTGCATGCCAGGCACCACAGAAAGCACAGTTTTTACACCCCGCTCTTTGGCCTTGGCGTGAAGGGTCTCTGAATCGCTAAGCAGCGTTTCGGCGCCTCCAGCGGTGATATAAAGCGGCGGGAAACCGTCGAAATCGTTTTCCAGCGGATTGGCTAATGGATCGAGTGGATCGGTTTTGTCGCCGAGAAACATGCCCGCCATGCCTTCCAGGATTGGCTTTCCAACGAGTGCATCGGTTGAAGCATTGGATTCCAGAGTGGCGCCCCGCAGCGCCATGTCGAGCCACGGAGAATAGGCGATCACTGCCCCTGGCAGGGGAAGCCCCAGATCACGGAACTTGAGCACGCTGGCAATGGCCAGATTGCCTCCGGCGCTATCGCCTGCGGTGATCAGGTTGTCTGCCTTGTAGCCTTGATCCAGCAACGCTTTGTAAGCGGATACAGCGTCCTCAATCTGGGCAGGAAACGGATGTTCCGGTGCTCGGCGGTAGTGGAGAATTACGGCCTGAACCTTAAGCGCCTTGGCAAGGTGGCCGGCCATTTTACGGTGGCTATCTGCGGACCCCACAGCGAAGCCGCCACCATGTGTGTAAATGATGGCGCGTGAGCTATCCGCACCGTCTGGCAATGCCCAGATGGCTTCAACGCCGCCAACATGGTCGCTCTTATAGCGAACGTTTTCCGGTTCCAGAGCAGGCTGGCCCCATTCATCAAACATGCTGCGCAGGTTTTCAATGGAAAGATCAGGATTGGCAGTCATGCGATTGGTCCAATCCTGATAAAGGTCGCGCAAGACATTGGATTCTTTGCTAATTGTCATTGTTCTTCCTCTTGGTTTTTTGCTGATGAATACAACGTCTTTCAGCTCCTTACATAAAAGATTGCGACTTACGGATTACGCTGGTGCTGAAGACTTTCAACTGCAGATTAAGTTCCGGCCAAATCTGAGTATTGAAGATTCCTGTTCAGATATTGGAGCATCCTGCTTTTTTCAGAATGACCCGGTTGTTGTTTTATTTCGAAGATGTCTTGATGTTGATTAACAGGTTTCGCTTCAAAGGTTTGTACAAAAGAAAAATAAGTCTATTCAATCCAGAAAGGCAAAATAACGGGATAATCAAACAGAATTTCTATTAGTTGAATAAGTAGGAAACCGATAATCCAGATAGACGTACCGAGTACGGGCAAGTTTCATAATAAGTGCTATTCGAACCGGTACCTATCTGAACCATGGGAGTAATAACAATGTCGAATCAGGTTGAGACTGACGGAGCATACATCCGTTATGAGTTTTCTGAGTTCGCGGGAAACTTGGAACCTGTAAAGTATGAGATGCCCGTTCCGCAAGGAAATGAGGTTTTGCTGAAAGTCGATTACTGCGGCGTTTGCCATAGTGATGTTCATGTTCATGACGGCTATTACGGCCTTGGCAATGGCAAAAAGCTGAATCTCGGAGACCGTGGAATCAGGCTGCCGGTAACACTTGGCCACGAAGTTGTGGGAACCATTGTGGCCGTGGGCGAGGATGCCATCGATGCATCGGTCGGCGAGCAGAGGTTAATCTATCCATGGATTGGGTGTGGCGAATGTTCTGTTTGTCAGCGGGGCGAAGAAAATCTGTGCGGTAAGCCTGCTTCACTCGGCATTTTTAAACCCGGTGGTTACTCGGAATACATCACTGTTCCCCATCCGCGTTACCTAGTGGATCTTGGCGATCTCAACCCTGCAAATGCATCTCTGTTGGCCTGTTCCGGCCTGACAACCTTTTCGGCGATCAAGAAAATTCAGCCGTTGCACCAAGAAGAGTATGTGATTGTTATTGGCTGCGGTGGGCTTGGCCAATTGGCAATCAGAACGCTGAGATCCGACGGAATCAGTAACATTGTTGGCGTGGATGTTTCCGAGGATAAAAGAGAGATTGCCAGGAAGGCCGGTGCAAAAGTCGTCCTCGATCCCCGTAGCTTAGATGCGACTGACACGTTGACTCGGGAGGCAGACGGGAATTGCATGGCTGTTCTGGACTTTGTGGGCAACGAACAAACTGTTGAGTTTGGCCTCAAGGTTCTTAAGAAGGGAGGGAAGCTGGTCGTTATCGGTTTACATGGCGGCGAACTGCGCTATCCGATTCCTTTCCTGGTCACGAAGGCAGTTACCATAATCGGCTCCTACACAGGAACACTGGCTGAAATGAAGGAGTTGGTAACGTTTGCGAATCAACATGATCTTCTAGACATTCCCGTAGAAATTCGGGCGCTTGAGAGGGCTGAATCTGCCGTGGAAGACCTGTCCAACGGAAAGGTTTCCGGACGAATAATTCTCAAGAACTAATTGAGCCTAGACTTGCTACTTGAGGTCAACGCTAACCGTTGACCAAGTTTTAAATTAAGGCGTGAATCTTCAGTATGTCTCTACCTTTGCCTCGGTTGGGTTTTACCGAGGCTTTTTTATGAAACTTTAAAATAGTCACAAGATAAATAGCCATTATACCGGTTGGTGGTTAATTTTTTTGGACAAAGATAAAGGTATCAGTAGAAGTTATAGAAGATATGTTGATCATATAATAGATATTTCGTTTATAAATTATTAATTTAATTCACAACTTAATAAGTTTTGGAGAACGGGATGCCACTTGATAACGAGACTTTGAACCAATTTATTGACAGCGTCCGGCGATATGTCCGGGGTCGCTTGGTTCCGTTGGAAATGCAGGTCGCGGAAGAGGATCAAATACCCGAAGGGGTGATCGAGGAAATGAAAGAGATGGGGCTCTTCGGGTTATCAATCCCGGAAGAGTTCGGTGGCCTTGGGCTGACCATGAGTGAAGAAGTGGCCATCATTCAGGAGATGGGGTACACGTCACCGGTGTTTAGGTCGATGTTTGGTACCAACGTAGGCATTGGCTCCCAAGGCATTATCATCGACGGCACCCCCGAACAGAAAGCAAAGTACCTTCCGAAACTTGCCTCCGGCGAACTGATTGGTTCATTTGCACTGACAGAAGCGGACGCCGGTTCCGATGCGGGTTCGGTCGTGACGACGGCAAAGCGAGACGGCGATGAATACGTCATCAATGGCAGCAAACGTTATATAACTAACGCGCCTCGGGCGGGTGTTTTCACGGTGATGGCCAGAACTGGAAGCCGGGAGGAAGGCAGTCGGGGTGTATCCGCTTTTCTGGTGGACGCGGATTTACCGGGCATCTCGTTGGGGCAGCGCGATAAAAAAATGGGCCAGAAAGGTTCTCATACCTGCGACGTGATCTTCGAAGATGTTCGAGTGCCGGTATCTGCCATGATCGGAGGTAAGGAAGGGCAGGGCTTTAAAACAGCGATGAAGGTTCTGGACAGGGGGCGGTTGCACATAAGTGCACTGAGCGTTGGTACAGCCAAAAGGCTGATAGACGAGAGCCTCGCCTACTCGACCCAAAGAAAACAATTCGGCACTGAAGTCGCCAACTTTCAGCTGGTCCAGGCAATGTTGGCTGACAGTCAGACCGAGTACTACGCCGGCAAATGCATGGTGGAGGAAACCGCGCGAGCCTATGATTCCGGTGCCGCGGTGTCCATGAATGCTTCCAGCTGCAAGCTCTACTGCACCGAAATGGTAGGCCGTGTCGCGGATCGCGCAGTGCAGATCCATGGTGGCGCCGGTTATATCAGTGAATATTGTGTCGAGCGATTCTACCGGGATGTGCGGCTGTTCCGGCTTTACGAAGGCACTTCCCAAATCCAACAGTTGGTCATTGCCAAGCAAATGATTCGCAACACTGGAAGCTCACTCTAATCCAGGAGTCTGGTATGTCTGGTCCATTATCAGGAATTCGAGTACTTGATTTGTCCCGCGTTATGGCCGGCCCTTGGTGTACCCAGATCATGGCTGATTTGGGGGCTGAAGTCATCAAGGTCGAGCGCCCCGAACAGGGAGATGATACCCGTCATTGGGGCCCTCCCTGGCTTAGGGACAAGGCCGGTAATCCTACCAAGCAGTCGGCTTATTACCTCTCCGCCAATCGTGGCAAGTACTCTGTGACCATCGATATTGGTAAGCCAGAGGGCCAGGCGCTGATCCGTGAATTAGCCGCAAGTTGCGATGTTCTGGTAGAGAACTTCAAAACCGGTGGGCTGGAGAAAAAGGGGTTAGGTTATGGGGACCTCTCAGCACTGAACCCCGGCATTGTTTACTGTTCGATCACAGGGTTTGGCCACACCGGCCCCATGGCCCATAACGCAGGCTACGATTACCTGATTCAGGCTCAGTCAGGGCTAATGAGTATCACCGGTGAGGCGGATGGAAAACCCGGGGCGGGGCCGCAGCGCGTGGGTATGGCGGTGGCTGATTTGACCACCGGGATGAATGCAGCGATCGCCGTTCTTGCCGCTATTCATCACCGCAACAAAACAGGTGAGGGGCAGCATATTGATATGGCCCTACTGGACGTCCAGGTAAGTTGGCTGGCGAACCAGGCTCTGAATTACTTTTGTAGCGGCAGTGTCCCCGGACGAACGGGTGAATATCATCCTAATCTTGCACCCTACCAGCCGTTTCCCACCAAAGACGGCCAGGTAATCATTGCCGTTGGTAATGATGCCCAGTTCCATCGTCTTTGTGGCGTCATGGGATGCGAAGAACTGCCGAGGGATCCACGGTTTGCAACAAATCCGGAGCGGGTTGTTCATCGACAGGAGCTTGTCGGAAAGCTGTGTGAGTACACCCGCTTGAGGACTAGTCGGGAGTGGATGGATTGCCTCGGTAAAGTACAAGTGCCGTGCGGTCCCATTCAGAATATTGCAGAAGTTTTTGAAGATCCGCAGGTCAAGGCTCGGAACATGAAGCTGGAATTGGAACATCCGCTTCTTGGTAAGGTTCCGGGAGTTGCGAATCCGATCAAGTTTTCCAAAACCCCGCAGCGTTACGAAAAGGCACCGCCGTCACTTGGGGAGGATACGGTCGCAATTCTTGAGAGAGCTCTCGGCAAATCAGCAGAAGAAATCCGGAATCTTCAGGCCCGTGGAGTCGTCTGACTCCCGCCCGTTAACCTCAATCCCACCTGAGTTAACTGTTCAGATTTCGACTCCACCTTTCAATAGAGGAACGTCCCACATATGTTGGTCTCTTATCAACAACTTGATGATCTCGGTGTTATCCGCATCGATAATCCCCCTGTAAATGCATTGTCCCAGGGTGTGCGCGAGGGCATTTGCGACGCGGTAAAGTTGGCGCAGGGTGACGGCACGAAAGCAATTGTTGTCGTGTGCGAGGGGCGTACATTTATCGCAGGTGCGGATATCAATGAATTTGGCAAACCGATGCAGGAGCCGACGCTGCCTCAGGTGAACGCGGCTCTTGAATCTTTAACCAAGCCTGTTATCGCCGCTATACATGGAACCGCATTGGGGGGCGGGTTTGAGCTGGCTTTGAGCTGTCACTACCGGTGTGCATTAACATCAGCTTCCGTCGGTCTCCCGGAAGTTACCTTGGGGCTACTGCCCGGCGCGGGTGGAACCCAGCGTTTACCTCGACTGATAGGGGTAAAAGCTGCTCTGGATATGATGACAACCGGTAAAAAAATCAATGCGACGGAAGCTCTGGATCTTGGTGTTCTTGATCGGGTTTTTGACGGCGATCTTACTCGTTGTGCCATGGAATATGCCCGAGAACTCATCACTGAAGGGGCGCGCCCGAGGCAGATCCGCGATCTCTCCATCCCGAATGACAGCTTCGATAAAGACTCCTTCGAGAGTTATCGAGGCCAACTGAATAAGCGCAAGAGAGGCCAGGAAGCACCACAGAAAATAGTGAGTTGTGTTGAGGCGGCGATGGGAATGCCGTTTAAAGAAGGGCTGGCTTTCGAACGTTCCCGCTTCATGGAATGTGTCAAATCTGAGCAGTCGGCTGCGTTAAGGCATATTTTCTTTGCGGAACGGCAGGCACCAAGGGTACCCGGAATCGATAAGTCTGTTACTCCCCGTGTCGTTCAGAGGATCGGTATTATTGGTGCTGGCACCATGGGTGGCGGCATTGCCATGTCATTTGCCAATGCAGGCATCCCTGTAACTTTGTTGGACTCCAGTGAGGAAGGGCTGGAAAAGGGAATTGCGCTGATTGGTAAGAACTACGGCGTGAGCGTGAGCAAGGGAAAGCTTTCGGAACACCAAGCCATGGAGCGAGAAGCCCTCATTACCGGCGCTGTTGATTACGGGAAATTGGCCGATGTCGACCTCGTAATTGAAGCGGTCTTCGAGAGTATGGATGTAAAAAGGCAGGTTTTCAGTCGTCTGGATGAGGTGTGCAAGCAAGGGGCCATTCTTGCAACGAATACTTCTTACCTTGATGTAAACGAAATTGCTGCTTCGACTTCCCGGCCACAGGATGTTGTTGGCCTGCATTTCTTTAGTCCCGCCAATGTTATGCGTTTGCTGGAGGTCGTCAAAGCAGAGAGTACTTCCGATGAGGTTGTCGCGACCGCTATGGCTCTGGGCAAACGTATAGGAAAGGTGCCGGTGCTGGCTGGTGTGTGTTATGGCTTTATCGGCAACCGGATGCTCAGACAGTATGCGAGGGAGGCCCAGTTGTGCATGATCGAAGGCGCGGAGCCTGCCCAAATCGATAGCGTGCTTATGAACTTTGGTATGGCGATGGGGCCACTGTCGGTAGGTGATCTGGCTGGGTTGGACATTGGGTATAAGGCCCGTCAGGCATTGACCGAAAAGCAGAAGGGGGACCCGCGGAGCTACTGTATCGCCGATGCCTTGGTTGAGCTTGGTCGACTTGGACAGAAGGCTGGGGCGGGATATTACAAGTATGATCCGGAAACGCGAGCGCGCTCAACCGATCCGGTTGTTCTGGATGTGATTAGAGAGCAAGCCAGGAAGTACGGCGTACAGCGACGGGCGCTGTCGGATGAGGAGATTTTGAACCGGCACCTACTGGCATTGATAAACGAAGGGTTCCGCATACTTGATGAGGGAATTGCCCAGCGGGCCGGTGACATTGATGTGGTTTATGTTCATGGCTATGGATTTCCCGCTTACCGTGGCGGTCCGATGTTCTATGCGGGACAGCGTGGATTGGTCAATGTTCTAAAGGAAATTGAAAGGCTGTATGAGGATACCGGAGAACCCTATTGGGCCCCAGCAACTCTTCTCAAGAAACTGGTTGCCGAGGACCTGACCTTGAACGATTGGATTGGCGTTAACGGTTAATCTGGCATTCAGCTCTCAAAACTTAAACAAAGAGTATTATCATGACAAATGTATTCATCTGCCATCCCCGCCGCTCGGCCATCGGCCGCTTCGGCGGCACCCTTGCCAGCATGCGCCCTGATGACCTCGCAGCCCACATCTTCAAGGCCGTGCTCGAGCAGTCTCCGGAACTGGACCCCGCTGCTATCGACGAGGTCATGATGGGCTCCGCCAACCAGGCCGGTGAAGACAACCGCAACGTGGCAAGGATGTCTGCCCTGCTGGCTGGTTTGCCCACCTCCGTACCCGGTACCACCCTAAACCGGCTGTGCGGCTCCGGTATGGACGCGGTGGGCACCGCGTTCCGCGCCATTCGTGCTGGAGAAATGGATCTCGTACTGGCCGGCGGAGTGGAGTCCATGTCCCGCGCGCCCTTCGTGATGGGCAAGGCCGACAGCGCGTTCTCAAGAAGCCAGAAAATTGAAGACACCACCATCGGCTGGCGTTTCGTGAACCCGTTGATGAAGCAGCAGTACGGCATCGACTCCATGCCAGAAACAGCCGAGAACGTCGCGGAACAATTCAGCATTTCCAGGGAAGATCAGGATCTGTTCGCCTTCCGTTCCCAGCAGAAGACGGCCCGAGCACAGCAAGAGGGCGTGTTTGCCGAGGAAATCGTGCCGGTGTCCATCCCCCGCCGCAAACAGGACCCAGTGGTATTCGACACCGACGAGCATCCCCGCGAAAGTACGCTGGAGAAACTTGCTGCCCTGCCCACGCCCTTCCGTGAGAATGGCAGCGTGACCGCCGGTAACGCCTCCGGCGTCAACGATGGCGCCGCCGCCATGCTGGTTGCCAGTGAAACCGCGGTAAAACAGCAGGGCCTCAAGCCCATGGCAAAAATCCTCGGTATGGCTACTGCCGGCGTAGAGCCCCGCATCATGGGTATCGGCCCGGTACCGGCGGTTCAGAAGCTGCTAGAGAGGCAGAACATCAGCATCGCCGACATTGACGTCATCGAGCTGAACGAAGCCTTTGCCGCCCAGGGCCTGGCGGTCCTGCGTGAGCTCGGCATTGCTGATGACGATCCCCGGGTGAACCCGAACGGCGGCGCCATTGCGCTTGGCCACCCGCTGGGCATGTCTGGCGCCCGCCTGCTGATGACCGCCGCCCACCAACTGCAGCGCACCGGTGGCCGTTACGCCCTGTGCACCATGTGTGTGGGTGTGGGCCAAGGTATAGCCACTCTCATCGAACGAGTTTGAGATGATATTCCCTTGGAATCCTTATAATTTGGGGCCTCGGTGTACTGGACACGCCTAGCCTATGATTGACCACTGAGGAAGCGGTCAATCACAGGGAGCCAAGCAAATTGGTTATAAGGATGGAGAGCCTGGCCAATACTACCGAATAACCATTTAATAGGGCGGCGAACAGGGAAGCAAAACCATACTGCTTTTTCTTCCCTCCGGTATCGCTCGGGCGTCGGTCAATGCTGACATTGTCCAAAATCCGAATGTTCGCTTTGCGACCAGAGCGGCCAATTTATGGCGCCAAACTGTGGTCAACTTATGGTCTCATCACCAGAAGCGGGTAGGGTAGGGGCTCTGAAGACGGAGCCCGAAGATCAGATCAGGGATCTTCCAACGCGCTCCTGGAGGCTTCGGTACCGCAGGCTTCTAAACTTTGGCAGCTCATTCACGAGCTGCTGAAATCGGCTAACCGTCCGCTCGCTCATGATCAGCCACTGATAGTCGAAGACGCCATGTTGGGTTTCGAGGAAAAGCTTTACGTCTGCTCTGGTCTCCTCAACCACTTTCACGAATTCGAACTGTTCCACTGCGCCAAACGCCTCGGCCATCCCGTCCCCATGGGATTCAATCAACCGCGCAGCATCACTCAGCGAAATAGCGCCCTCTTCATGATTGGACAGAGTTAGCGCAGCGAACCTTAAAAATCGGTCTCGGGCGAGCCGCTTCATCGTGTGCATTGTGTAATCCCCTTCCTTTGGTTTCTGACGCCCTGATTCCATGGGGAACAGGTATGAAAAAAATGCGGGTCAACACGGACCCGCATTACTAACTTCCATTTCAGCCCTGTGAGCGCTTCAACGCTGCCTTTACAAGACTCAGTGGAGCAAAACGATTCCCGCTGCCATCGAGACTGGTCAACAGGATGTTATTTTTGGGCGCCTTGGTCCGAATGCCGGCTATACGGAGCCGAAGCCCTGACAAAGTGATCTCGGCGTCCAGTGCACTCTCGGGCAGACCATAAAGCTCATGGAGGTCCAGGAAAGCCTGTCGCTCTTGCGTCATTACGGCGCCGTCTTCACAGATGGTCGCAAGATTCAGCTTAAAACTGCCAGTGGCATCACCGTACGTGGCACTTCCCGAAGTAATTTGCAGCCCAAGCTCTTTTGAAAGCTCGGCCAATTTCGCGTCCAGTGCTGGACGAATGACGTTTTTCAGGGTAGGGCGGTCGATAACATTTACTTGTGGCATAGGGTTTTCCTCGAATCAGAAGGGTATTAGAGATCGCTCGCGCAGTTGGCGGCTTGCAGGGACTGCTGATACAAGTAGTCGAAGTCTTCTTTCTCAAGATGTCTTCGAGCGAGCTCAACAAACACTTGCGAAACGGAGACATCGGCGCCTCCGCGGTGCTTCACCGCTTTACTGGCTTTGATGGCCTGATTTATCTCTGCCAGCTCTAGCCGTGCTGCTTCGCGCTGTTGCTGAAGCTCTTCGATCTCATTCCCAATTCGCCGCTTTGCTTCGTCTGTTGCGCTCGACATCCGCGCTTTCAGGCGGCGCTTTTCTTCATCGAGGTTGCCCATCGTCTCTATAAGCACGAGCCGACGCTGGTGTAGATTTACGAATTTTTCGGCCATCACTTTCACGCCCCCCATGCCATATCGACATCTTCCCTGGCCACTCTCAGACGACCGCCTCGTGTCTCAATAACCAGGGTGTTTTTATAGACCCGCTTAACCTTGGCCAGCACTCGACCCAACCGGACCGTCTGACCCCTTTTTACCTTTTCCATCTAACTTACCTCGCTTTGCGGTAAACCAATTTGAATGCCATTTAAGCGTAACTTTATCGCCTTTCTTTGTCAACCTTTTGGTATATCTTTCAAGCCAAAAAAGATTAGATTATCTTTCAGAACAACAATAGCCGTCACCTGGAGTTTCCGGCCGGAAACAGATAATCCATGCTCAAAGAATCTTTATGTCTTTCCAGATGCTCAAGCGCCTGGCTCTTTGGAACAGACGACTCGATGGGTAGGGGAACCACATTGGAGCCAAAAGTCTTCTGAAACTGTTCGCCCAAATCGCCTTCGAATACAACACACCACAATCCGTTTCGCGTCACCAGATCCATCTCGAAACTCTCCATTTTCATATAGTTCTATATTAGATGGCGCTATTTGATTCGAGTCAAAGTATTTTTGTTGAAAGTTTGACAAAAAAACCGGTAGGATGAGCCATTACTCACGTTCGCCGGTACTCGTGGCGACCTAACAGAAGGACCTACCCAATGGCGAAGCCCTTTGCCCCTAAGCTCAAACGCCCCATCAAAATTGCAGTAATCAACCGAAAAGGTGGCGTCGGCAAGACCAACACCACTATTAACCTGGCCTGTGAATTCGTGAATCGCGGGTACTCCACGGTGATCGCTGACACCGAGAAAGAAGGTGGTTGTGTCCACTGGCAAAGTTTGGCGGGTGATAACGCCAAAGTACCGGTGGTTGGAATGTATGACCCGATGATCAAGGTCAACATCAAAGCCTATGAAGGTTCCAACGACATCATCTTGATTGACACCGCAGGCATCATTGTCGATATGGACGATGAAGAAGACGGGAAAGCCAGCAAGATCAATAGCGCTGTTATGGCTATGGCAGACTACGTCATTGTTCCTCTGCAGCCCGCACCCGCAGACTTCCGCGCAACAGAGATCTGCGTGGAATCACTCAGCAAGATTCAAGAGTTTCGCGATGGAGCTCCGTTTTTCCGGGTTTTGTTGACCAGTACCCGCGCCAATGAAGATTTAACCAGGATGGCCTTGGAGTTATTCGGGGAGGACTACCCCTACCCAGTTTTCAAGACAACCATTCGTCGCTCTGAAGAGTTCAAGAAAGCCCACGCCTACGGCCAGGGCATCGTTGACTATGCCAAGCGATCGGAGTCTGCAAACGACATCCGAGACTTGGCCGACGAAATTCTGAAGGACCTGGATGAGGGCAAGGCATGAGCAAAAAGGCAGGCCTCAAAGCCGCTTTGGGTGGCGGCAGAAAAGAATCCACTGAGACCAGGGATACTAGCAAACCCGTCGTTATTGCCGCGACTGGGGAACTTTGCCGTGTATTGATCTCATCTATCACCCCGGATCCTAACCAACCGCGCGAAACGTTCGATCCTAATTTCATTGATTCTCTAGCGCGCAAGCTCCAAAAGGACGGGCAGCATCAACCCATTACCGTAGTGATGACCGGACCTAATCAATACAAGATCCGCAACGGCGAAAACCGCTGGAAAGCTGCCCAAAAAGCCGGCTGGGAATATATCGACGCCATTGTTTATGAGTATGAGCCGGCGGAGCTTACCGCCCCAGAGCAGGCAGAAATTCTTCGGAAGCAGAAGTCTGACAACGATGATCGACGCCCTCTGACACCCTGGGAAGACATCAAAGCCTGTGCACGGTATGTGGAACTGTCCGGGAAAAAGCAGGGCGAGGCCGCAGAAGACTTGGATCTCTCGAAAACCGATCTCAGCAAACGCCTGAAGATTTTCAACGGTCCCGAAGAAATCCAGATGCTGGTTCGCGCTGAAGCGCTGACCAACCTGAACACCCTTGGCAGCCTGGTTGAATTATGGAAACTCGATCAGGAATACGCCGCGGCCGAAGCCGAGAAAATCCTTGAAGCTGGCCAAATTTCATCCGGGGCTGAACAGAAGTACGCCGCCAGGGTAAAAGCGCTTAAAGAGGGCAGGGAAGTACCAGGGTCCAAACCTGCAAAGAAAGAGCAAGAACCCCAGACGCCGAAACCAATGACGTTCTCGGCCAAGAAAGTGAATGTGGCCGAAAAGGGCGTGTTGGAAATTGAAGATGGGAAAGGCAACGCCATGCGCTTCAAAGTCCCAAGAAGCTGGAAGAAAGACTGGGAGAAAATCGGCGAAGCGCTGTTTGGCGGTAAATTATGAGCGATGAAACCAAAAAACAGAGGGTAGGGGATGGCCGCGTGTTCTTTGCGCACGTTTTGGCGGTTTTCGGGCCACAGGAAAGCCACGATGTCACCGCTCAACGCATTCTCGATATCGGCAGAGTCCGTTACGGTGCTGAGAGGGACAGTTTGAGAGGCAAACACCTCCGATCCTGGGCTGACGGCACCCGGATCGTTCCGAAATGGGCATACGCGGCCGCACTCGATTTGGCACTGGATAACGGATTTGAGCCAACCGATGACGACCAGGCCATCGCAACTTGGAAGACCTGGCGTTCCGAACGGCAGGAATTATCCGATGAGCAAGCCTTCACGGAGTTTCTGAGCTCTATCCCCTTATCCGACACACAACGGGCAGCTGTTCAGACATACGCGGGGTTAGGTCAATGAATATTCATCCTCAATCCTTCGCCAAGGCAGTAAGGGCTGTAAAGCCTTCTCCGGAACTGAAAGATCGCGCTTACCGCGTTCTAGTTGAAGGCGTACCAACTCTGGAAGTGTTTGAGCGAGACGCTCCAAATGCAGAGAGGGATTATCAGGTCCTTGTGGATCTGTTCAAGCACGCTGTGGCACCGACCGAACAACCGATGTTCACTCAATTGCAGCTTGTGTCGATCACCACAGAGTTTCGATACATCAAGTATTGGGTTTTCATGGCGTTGTCGCTTGTCCTGGTTGACGGCTATGGCATGTCCCAAGTCGGCCGTTTACTTGGAATGTCACGGCAACAAGTGAACATCGGGGTGACCAAAGCCAAGGAAAAGGCTTTGTTTCTTGGCATCCTGGATGACGCGCCGGATCTGGAGACGATCACGGTGCAAATCCCGAAAACTGTCGCAAAGCAGGTGAAAGATTACGAGCACGAATTTGCAAGCGCCACCGTGAAAGAGGGGGCCCAGAAGCGTCCTGTTTTCGCGATTCTCAACAATGAGGATGCAGATCGGGTAGAGCAATTCATTTCTGAATTAAAAGCAGTGAAAGCCAGTGCATAAATAGGGGGTCGACATTGATTGTCGACCCCATTGCTACCCTCGACACTGTTCCAAGATTTCTTTAATTCTGGCGCTCTCATCAGGCTTTGGCTGTAGTCGATATTTCAATACGATCCTCGTGAATCTCGCCGTATAGCCACACCGGCCCTCTGGCGGCAACCACTCGTCCGGCCCCTTATCGGACTTTGATCGATTGAGGGAGGATTCTACGATAAGCACATTAGACGGATCGTTGGCAAAAGCCTCTCGTTTTTCAACGGACCATTCCGAGGCACCTCTTTGCCAACTCCATGAAAGCGGGACCAGGTGATCGGCATCTAGCTGGCGCGCATCCTGAATGACCTGATTGGTGAACGGGCTTATCCAACGCCCAAACACGACAGTGCATTTGGATTCGTCCTTAAATCGAACTGGCGCGGTAGAGCGCTCTACCAAGAGTTCGTGGCGGGTATTTTGGCAATCACCATCGTCATCCGCCCACCCGTTTCCATAGTGAGCACGACTGTAAACCTGGGCTTTGATTTCTTCCGGAGTAGCACTGGCTCCCTTGGGCAGGCGACCACCAGACTGCGTACACGCCTTGAGGGTCCGGAATCCCTGGTAGTTTTTAACAACCTCGTACCAAGGGCTCTGTGGATCATGGCAAATACCCGACCCGGACTTTTTGATCACATCGGCTGCCCCAACCAAAGGCAGAGCCGATAAAACTAAGATCAGTAGCCATGCAGGTCGGCACCCAATCACGATTTACCTCCCTTCTTTCTTGGATCCGAGGCCTTTTCTGGTGACCGAGATTCATTTCCTGGCTTTTGAGACTCTTGCACTTCCTCTTTGGTCTCTTTGTTCTGGGTTTCGTTGGCTGCCAGCCGGGTTTCCAGTTGGGTGACTAGTCTCTCGGCCTCCTTCTGGGCGGAGCGGGCTTCGTCACGCTCCTTCTTTCGTTCTTCCGATTGTGCGGCGATCGCTTTCTTTTCAGCCTCAAGCTCACGCAGCATCCCTTGAGCCTCCGACAACTGATGACTCAGCTTTGCTGCCTCTTCCTCACGGCTTTCTACTATCGTCGCCCAACCATCCCGCTGTTTTCGAAGATCAGCTTTGTCGCTCTCCAGGCTCTCATTAGCTTTTTTGAGACCTGCAACCTCACCCTTCAAATCACTGGCCTTTTCTTGCTCTTTGCTTAACTTCTGTTCCGAAACAGCAAGATCCTTTTCCAGCTTTACCAGTTTGTTGCCGAGCTCTTTCCGGTCATCATTGACGGACTGAAGCTCCTTTCTCGTGCCTTCAAGCGCTTCCTGAAGGCTTTGCACTTGCCCTTCTAGCTCGTCAAAGGCTGCTGTGGCATCAATCAGCTCTGCTTCCGCGCTTTGTTGTTGCTCCTTGGCCGACTTCATGACATCGGCTACCCGGCGCTCTGCGGTTTTAACAGCACGGTTGTTAAGATTGATCGCAAGTGTTCTGACCTGATCCAGGAATGAGCTGGTCATTTCATTCAGTGCTTCTTCAACCTCAACAGGCAGATCCTGGACGGGCTCGCTTTCAACAACCTCCTGGCTCTGGCGGTAGTCCTCCCAAACCCTCACCAATCGCGACGGGTTGCCGCCCCCGATTTCCTTTCTCAAGGCAAAACCGGTTACTCGCCGACCGGCGCCTAATAACCGCTTCGCTGCTTCGATGATTTGCTCGTCTTCAAATTCCGCAGGGCGCATATGAACCTCGAACTAGTAGGGATATGCATCAAGTATAGCGCTTTATAAGAAATAAACAAACAAACAAAAAAACAAATAAAGAAATAAATTAAAGCCAAAAAGCCACGATGTTTTCGATGGAGCACATCTTGGGCGCACAGATCAATCCGCAGCAATCAAATTGAACGCAGCGCACTGCTTGTGTGCCTAAGCGTCACACAGATTGATTTTTGAGCAAGGGCAGAGTAGAGTAATGATGCTGGCTACAGTTAGAGGAAACAGGTTGTATTTCGTCGCACGCACTTGCCAAACCTGGGCTTTAAAACAGGGTCGCCTGAGCCAGCCAACGATAAATACTAGGAGCCAATCATGACCAAGCTGGGAAACGGATCTGCTGATCCGCGCCTTGTTGCGCGAGTCAGTCCGGAGATCCAAAAACACATAGCGCAAGCTGCTGAGCTCAGTGGAGTGACCTTGTCACAATTTGTGATTGAGTCATCCATGGACAGGGCAGATAAGGTTATTGAACAGATGACACGCATCAAGGTGACCGTTGAGACCGGTAACCGAATGCTGAGTCTGATGGATCAAAGACCTCGGAAACCTAAGTCAAGCAAGCTCATTCAGGACGCGCTCGATTACAGGGAAACGATAGATGCGAGCGAAACTTACACCGATTCAGAAGAGGCATAACCGCAGAGATTTTGACTGCGGTAATGAACAACTGAATAACTATTTAGCTAACAGCGCGCGGTCATCCGACTCCAAAAGGATGACAAGGACATTTGTCCTGGAAGATCCAAGAGACTCAAATAGGGTCATGGGTTTTGTGACGCTGACTCCCACCACAATCGACATTCCAGATGAGTGCTTTGCCGGTCGTAAACTTAAGAGTCCGGTACCCGCTCTGTTGCTCGCCAAAATGGCCGTGGATATCCGGTACAAGGGTCAGGGGTGCGGTAAACGTCTTTTTACCTACTCGATCATTACCGCAGCTGAGATTTCAGATGCCGTAGGTGGCGTAGGCTTGGTTATTGATGCCAAGGACCTGGATGCCAAAGCGTTTTACCTTGATAGGGCAGGTGACGACCTTGAGATCATCGATGAGACCGGCCTGAAGCTGTGGCTCCCGATAGGCGTATGCAACTTCATTGCAGGCATGGCGTAGGTCGCTCGTCGCTTATCACTGGTCTGCAGACCGTATTGCCTTTAGAGAGAATCCATCTTTGAAAGGCAATGCGCTCCAGCTAACGGGGCCCTGGAGATCGGGGCAGCAGTTACAACGGCATCATCCAGGTTGCCGGTCACTGGTGTGCCTGTATCAGAGATAGAAGTCCATAAGCCATGTTTGCACTATTTCATGTTTCTATAGTTATGTTTGTTTCGGAGCTGAAAAATAACGCCAAAACAACAAGGTAGAACGATTAGGGCAACTCACATGAAGACTCAGCATCTTTGAGACGGTCTAAGGCAACTCAATGACGGTAGAAAGCCACTCTCAAGAATTCTTAGAGCAACTTAAAGACGGTCACCCACAACCCAACGATGGTCAGGAAAAAAGCTACGTTTTCCACAAGTTGGCAGAGAACATTCACCAAGGGCAACCAGATGACGGCAGTCTTGAGGCCAGAAAACGCGGTCATTCGGCAACCTAAATGAAGTTTCTCGGGTTAAAAGGCAACTCAATGACGGGATCTTTCGTGTCAGAGCCGATATCCCTCTAACCCGGTGCCGATCGCAACCATCAAAAGCAACCGAATGACGGTAAGAACCGCTTCACCAGGCCCCAATTAAAGGCAACCGAATGACGGGCGGCACGCCACTCAGGCCTCGATGCTGACTAAAAGCAACTCGATGACGGTTCGGCGGCCTCAAAAAATAGCTAAAGGCAACTTAATGACGGGCTCAACCAGGATTTCGGCAACCGAATGATGGTCATTTCAGGCCTTCACAATCAAAATCCGATGAAGAATTGAGCAAATGGATGCTTGTGAGCCGGTAAAGGCAACCTTATGACGGCGAATTAGGCGTTAAACCGGCAAACTAGAGAGCTCATGACCAGTCCGGTCTACCAGGAATATCTAAACCAAACGTCATTTGGTTGCCCATGGCCGTCATTGGGTTGCCTTTTACCATCCTGGAGTTGCTTCTTGCCCTTTGCCCTTGAAGCTTTTTCTGTTGGGTGATATTTGTTCGAACCATCAATTCACTTATTCGGGGTTCATCGTGGGACAAGCAGCTGAAGCTAATCACCAGCTCGATTTAATTCCACTCAACGAAAACACCCCTAAGCTCCGGGTTGCGAAAGCCAACGCCTTGGTTGAGGCGCAATTTGAGCTAACCAGCCAAGAGCACAAACTTCTTTTGGTTGCCATGGCGCAGATCCGTAAAGATCAGACGCAGTTTCATGAGCAAGTCTTCCAGGTTCAGGATCTAGTAGCCCATTTGGAGCTCAATCCCAAAAACGCCTATCGAGATCTCCGCCGCATTTCTAAAGGCATTATGAGCAAGCAAGTCACTATCCGGAATGAAGACACCGGCGAATGGCGAATGTACCAATGGGTTTCCAAAGCTTATTGTGAGCGTGGATCATTCGGCATCAAATTTAGTGAAGAGCTCAAGCCTTTCCTGATCGGCCTGGTTGGCCGCTTCACACTTTATGAGTTAGGTCGAATTCTGCGAATGAAATCGAATTACGCGATTCGACTCTATGAGTTATTTCAGCAGTACCGTAAGTTCGGCAACCGGACCGTTGGGCTTGATCCTAAGCTCGCTGCTCGCAATGGTTGGGATAACTTCTCGAAGCTGATGGGCTACAACCCGGAAACATACGAAAGATTCGCCAATCTCAACCAGAAAGTTCTCCAGCCGGCTATTGCCCAGATTGAGCAATTTACTGAATTTAAAAAGGTCTACGTTAAAAAGATAAAGCACGGCCGTAAAACGGTTGCCCTTGAGTTCGAGTGGAAGACCATCGACACCTTGGAGGATCTTCCGAACCATCCGCTTTACTCGGATCTCAGAGCTCTCGGAGTAACCGATGCCTCCTGCAGAGAGATCTTCACCAAATATGATGAGGATCGAATCGTCAGCAATTTGGCACTGGCGAAAGCTCACCACAGGTCTCAAACACTCAGCAATCCCGCTGGATGGTTTGTAACGGCAGTTCGAGAAAACTATGCAAATCCAGAACTACCACTGGATGCGATAGAACAGGAAACTAAGGCGGACGCCTCAAAACCAAGCACAAGCCATCCTTTATTCCACGAGTGCGCTACTCCTGCCGAATTCCGTAATCTGGTTGCCGCAGAAAAGGATAGGGGAGAGCCTTTCTCCAGTTATTCGGAATTTCTGAATTATTCTGTTGCCCAACAGGTCGAAAAATTCCGATCTACAACCGATTGAACGCTTTCCTACCTCTTTAGGCCACAAGCCCAGAACTCCGCTTCAGATTCCCTGCATAAACCAAAGTCTGCCCAAACACGCCTGCCAGGTCTGCAGATACCAACTAAAATTACTAAGGTCCAATAAACAGGGTAATTGCGGAGCAGCTCCAGGGAGGATTTGAGCCATGGCAAAAGAAAAGAAAACTATGCCCGGGCCTTTAGCAATCACGCTTTTCGTGATCGGTGGAATAGTTGGATTCCACCTCGGCGATCTACTTAGTGACCACCGCGTCTGGGAGCAATATTTCTCCTGGGTCTTCGCCGGCGTTTTCGCTATCGGCTCCCCAGTAGTTGTCGCCGCTATCTTTTGGGACTGACCACCTATAACCCAATTTACAATTACGACTCCCAATAGTGAAGACTGGAGTACAAGAACAATAAACAAAGCTTAGGTTGTTAGCTGCCTACCGTTTAGCATACTACGCATAATAAACATTATGTTAAAGGGACTGTGTTGTAGCTTTTAGTTCATCACGTCGTGGACAGACGGCATCCTGTCTTTAGTGTCTGCTTCTGCCCAGCTAACAAGGAAATCCTGGAACGTCATTGCATAACCGGCTTCGACTGCCTCTGTTAAACGCTTCAAGCTCAGTGACGCATATTTCTTACTATGATCAATCACCACCAGGTCGTAACGGCTCAAAATGCCTTGCCCAACTTCCAACGGCAACAGCTCAACACCAAGTCGGCTACGCAACTCTGACGAATACACATGATGCCCCAAGGGCTGAAACAGCCGGTCTAAGCCGTAAGAGCGTGGCTTCGGTGTAATAATGAAAAGAGAGGCCACATCAGTGACCCGCTTTAGCGCCGAGACGTTTAGAGAGAACTCCTTAATCTCAACTTTTGGGCACCACTGTTTTTCCTGCCTTTGCAGCTCATAACAAAGAACAGCCATATGGTGGGATCCACCAGAATTGGACCAATAAAACCGTTTATGCCAATCATCTGTGGTCAATCTAACCCCTTCATCCAACCTCAATTCTGGCCACTCAAGACACGCAGAAACGACTTCTCCTCCGCTCTTTCCCTTTAGGTCTCTAAGGTCATCAATTAGCGCTCCCAGCTCAGCCATCGAGCTACATGCTGCCCGATCTGATCTGTGTTTAGCTTTGCTAGAAGAGCAGCCGTGTAGTGAGGCCATCGGGAAAGTGGTTGCATATGACTTCTCTGTCACCACTGATCTTAAAGTGCTTTCTACAACGGACCGAACATTCTCGCTCAGTCCTGGTAGGTAACCTGAAAGCTCAATATTTCGGAGCCTTTCGAGTTCACAACGAGTCTCTTCAAGGACGGTAGGAGCTGGAACTTCAAATGGGTGTAACAATGGCTGACCAGTGAGACGAAGCTCACTCCCCAATCGCGTTCGTTCGCTCAGGAGATTCCAGATCAGCCATCGAAGGCATTTACCCGGATAATAGAGAAATGTTGATAACGAACGATACATAAACTTAAGCATCAAACCGGACAATTTGAGAAAAATCGGCAGCAGTCCAATTCCGTGGAATCAGAAATAAAGGACCTGAAGGATGCGTTACGATCTCAGATTTGAACTTTTCTGGAAGATCTTCCGGTTCGATCCAAACCATCAATGAAGGCCCACCATCAGGGGCCTCAGCTGTATAGTCAATCCACAGCGCCTGGGAGATTTTGTCGCGTTTCCGGAATTTCGCAATGGCTTTCACGTCAAACCTTCCGCTTAACTCATAGCTACCTTTGAGATCCACACTCTTCTCTATTTCATCAAGCAAAGGTTCAACAACAGTAAGATAAAAAGCTTCTTTACCACCTTGAGAAACTTTTTTTCTGTGCTCATCGCAAAGCTGCCCGATCGTTCGCATACAAACCTAACCTCATGAATTTAATGGAATCATATAGATACAGTAGCCACCCGAGAAAAAAGACACAAGCCTGTGGGATAAGAACTAATACTTCCATATGAATGCTTGCGCCCAGTTTCCCGGTAGGAAAATGCAATCGATAAAAACCAGCGAGTTAACTTGTATCCGGATCCAGGGAATCCCGTAACCTCATCCTAGTTGCCGATGGCGGCACCGTTCGCAACGTCCGCTCCGGCACTAGATAACAGCCTCGATCATATAAAGCAGGAACAACCAGCAAAGCAGTTATCTGATAGACAGCATTTTTAACATTCGATTTGCGGGCATTCAGCCGCCGTTTTTCGGAGAGAAAATCAACGACGTTTCGGCCGGTCACGTTCAATAAGTGTTTGTGTTTGGCCACAGTCTGGCGTGAAAGTCCTGCGGCCTCAGCGACAGCCTTCTGAGTCAATTCAACGCCCTGAGCCTTCAGGTTGCTTACCGCCGTGCGAATCTTCTTTTCTGTCTTTCTGGTTCGCGTTTTGTGCGTGTGTTTAGCTGCCAAACTCTGCTTATCAGCCAAAGGCATCTCAGGGTTTAGGAGCATGGTTCCGCGCGCGCAGTCAGCTGCACCGTAATATTTTGTCCAAGTCCATCGAGTGATTGATTTCACCGTGGCGCGAACCTGGCTCTGGCGAAGCTTGCCGGATTTGTAATGCCGCCCGGAAAATCTATTTTTGCTCCGGGCATACTGCTCTACTCTGCGGATAAAAGAGCTCTCAGAACCCCTTTGCCGTTCCTCCTGGACAATCGCATAGGCGAAAAACCGAACCTGCTCAAACAGGGTGCAATGCCGGGAGTGGCTAACAATTTCGAGGTTGGGTGCGCCTCGCCAAGGCGGCATATATTCAAGCTCACCTGCCGGCTGCAATTCGCTGAGGGAGTATTCGCCGTTATGAAGCTCTGAAGTTTCCCACCATGGATGACCAGGCGTTTTTGCAACAGGGCCACTGTAAGCGAGATCTGCCCCAAGCTTCTGTGCCATTGATCGATATACAGCTTTCATGAAATCGATGGGCTTCTGCCGCGCATTAGGGCCCGTCAGGACTGGGGTAATGGCATAAAAGAGGTGGGCGCTGCTGGTTTTTGGATTGCGGACGATGAGATTAGGGGGTGGTAAAGCCGCATCCTCCCAAATCATCGGATTGGAATGGTCTAAATCAAAGACCAACCAGGAAACAACATTTCGCCGATTGACCTGCATGTACGGCCAATTAACCGCATTAGCCCGCGGCTTAACGTAAGCTGCCGTTTTATTGTCGGAGCATCGACAAAGGTACGGCGCCTCGTTGAAGACACGAATTAAAGAGGAGCCTGGCTTTGAAAACGCCTCGTTTTCAGGCCTTTTATTAGGTGATGTCGCCACGCTGCATTTCCCTTTCCATGGGCAAACAGAGCGTGTAGAGAGGTGCTGTCGTCATTCTCTACCCTTATTTCTTGCAAAAGGGAGCTATGACGCGCTAGTATGAAGGCTGTTCGTGTGGTCCTTCGTTTAGCGCGGAGCTCGCACATCAGGCACTCAAGTTGCAGCTTGGTGCCCATTTTTCTTGAAAGGCCCGATTTACCAGATCGGGCCTTTTCTTTTGCCTGTTAGAAAATCATATTTAATTCCTGCTGAGGCTTGGATTCGGGCTCTACCAACCGAGGGATTCGGGAAACATCCGAACCCGTCTTTTCGTTTCGCCATCGATCATAATCTGCCTGCATCTCCAGCCATTTCACCGCTGGAACCCCAAAACCCGCTTCCAGGCGCAACGCCAAATCAACGGTTATATCGGCTTCACCCTTAATCAGACGGTAAAGAGTCATTCTTCCAATTTGGAGCGATTCGGCGGTCTGGCGCTTGCTCAATTCATGGCGCTCAACTTCGTGTCCCAGATGAATACCGGGGTGGATCGGGGCGGCGCTGTTCATTATTGCGGTTCCTCCGATGACAACCTTTCTGGAGTGTACCATACGCGATACACCGCGCAAGAATGTCTCAGAGAAACAACCCAAAGAAGGTTTGTCACAACCAGATGACGGCCCGGAGCAACCCAAAAACGGTGAAGAGCAACTCAATGACGGCCCTAAGCGCTTAGTTTTGTTGGCTCCATCACCGTGTTTAAACTAATTTCGCGGGCCCAATCTTTGACAACTTCGCAGGGCAGATTTCCGCCCTCCTCTGGCATGGTTGAAAGCACTTGATCAGCGAATAACTGATGAAGGCTCACAGCAATTGTTGAGCAGCGTCCAACTGGGAGCTCTATCTCTTCTCCAGGAAAGGCAATTGCCAGAATATTCAGTGCGATCGAATTCAGAACGTCGTTACGTCGGTTAGGTGTGCTAAACGATACCGAAGGATCCACCGAGACCGCTTGATAAAAATTGGTGGTGAATCCGCCCGTCTTCGCGTCCCGAAGACAGACAAACAGCGAGGTTGATACTGAGCGTCCTTTCGTCAGTGCAATCATCTTCATGCTTCCTTCAATATATGTCCGTATATACTGGAGAAGTCTATGTTACGGATTGTAAAGTGTCTGTAGTAAGAAACAGGCAACTCCTGCCTTAAAAAACCTACAGCGTTTTATCTCTCAGCCGGTGGCTCAGTAGAAAAATCCCGTTACGCGACTCCACACCGAGCTTTTCACAGAGGCGATTCACATAGGAACTAACGGTTTGCTGTTTCACTCCCAGAAAGTCACATATTTCCTTATTTGTCATGCCATCCCATATCAGTTTTAGGGTTTGGCTTTCCCGCTGTGAAAGGGTATCCAAGGTGCTTTCACTGGACGACTTGGAGCTCGACAAAATACCCCCGGTCGCGCCTCTGCCAACTCTGGTAATCAGGTGGAGAGCCTCGTCAAATCCTCGATGAAGGTCAATGTAACCAGCACAACCTTTCGTAATCAGCACTTCAGGCGCCGACACTATGCCAATCACAATTATTTGTACGCCCGGAAAGCTAGCCATGATTTTCCGAATGTCTCTGAAACAAGATTGTTTGAGAAGATCGGCATCAACCAGGACTAAATCGGTCTCTTCCACGCTTTCCCAGAGTTCCACCAGCGATTCAACTTGGTTCGAAACGTAAAAGTCCGGTAGCTTGTTGATGCTGGAGCTAAACGCATCTGCAAGTATGCGAAAGGGATAGACGAGAGTGACGCTTACATAGCCCATGTCGCCCTCCCTGATTCGGGCCCCATCAGGAGATCCCCTTTGAACCTTGCGTTGTCTGGCACCAGGAGTAGGCTGCCACCCAGCGGTTGGAGCTCCTGGATAACCAAAAGAAGAAGAGCGTTTCGCCGTATGGTTTTAGGATCCCGGTCACCACACGGATCAAAAATGCTGTCCCCAAAAGGGGCGCCAGCATCAAAAGACAGAAATATCGTCCCGTTCGCGTGGCACTGTTTGAAAAAACTACTTCCCTGCCCTTCTGGGCATGCTTTGAGTAGCATCCACCAGTAAAAAAGCGCGCGTCGGCAGGGATCATTAAACTTTGACCCGAGCAACATCAAGGATTCGATGGATGAAAGAAAGTCGAGGATCAGCTCCTGTTCAGATGACGAATCTATCAGCAGCAAATCAGACCAATCGAATGGCCTGAAGAAGGCAGAAAGCTCCAAGGCCTGATAAAAAGAAGTTTGTACCGTGGAATTGAAACCCAAGGCCTCGCACATTTGTGCAACGCCTGAGATCCTGGACTTTTGAATAGATGACCAGCGATCGTTCCCCGCCGCAATACGCCGTAGCTCTCGGCTTCGCGCCTGCAGAAGTCTACCGTGTGCCTTTACTATAAAATCTCGGACCTCGTCCGGATCCCAAGGCTTTTCAAGGTATCCGTCAATACCCGCCTCATTCACACAAATTTGAAGTGGGCCCACATCCGCATAGGCCGTCATAACCAGCCTGCGTATTGGCGGATATCGCTTGCTAACCTCTTTTAAAACCTCGTCGCCAGTCATCCCAGGCATGCGTTGATCACTGATCAATACGTCAAACTGTTCACCGGCGTCCAGCGCGGTCAGCAACTCACTCCCTTCAAGAAAGGTCTTAATGTGAAAGTGCTCACCAAACTCCCATTGGAAAGCTCGCAAAGTTCTTGGTTCGTCATCAACAAAGGCCACTCTAATCTGAGGGGTGCTCATACGGCAGGCCCCTCCACCATACGTTGAGCCGCCATAAGCGCGGAGTCTCGGAATAACTCTTTAATGGCTTTTGAGAGGCTGGCCAAATCAGAAATTCGAACCACACCGATCTGATTAACCGCGAGCTTGATCGCACCGGCAGACGGGTTTTCCGCGAGCAGTATTCGATGTGTCGAAGTTTGGATCTGAGCAGGGTTCTTGAGCCAGGCTAAAGGCGGCTCATGCAGTATAAGGATCGCGCCGACCGGAAATGACGGTAGCGGTTGGTCATAGGAGTGAAAAATGACGTCGTCGCCAGGGAGGTGACGACCGATCACATCAGGTTGCCCTGAAATACAGTGAATCACGCACAGTCCTTGTGGTGTTGGACGGTTTAGGGCTTCCATTTTTCTGCATCAGCAAAGTTAAATCTGCTGACTAGTGCCCATTTCAGCGATATGTTGTCCCGAATTGTGGCTCCGTGCCCGGAAATACCAATCGCTATCTAGTATTTTACACGCAAAGGATTTCAAAGGAAGATTTGGATATGGCGCCTCTGCCCCCAAGGGAAATAGCGATCAATGGTTTCAGATGCCTTGCATTCAATGAGAACGCGCCAGGCACGCCCGTTGTATTAATCCATGGTCTTCTTTGTTCTATTTATTTTTGGTGGCCTTCCCACCTATCTGTATTCGGCGACCGCCCAATCTTCGTCATTGGTTTGCCTGGTCACTATCCATCGGCCTCACTTGGCCCTTCATCAAAACTGTCTGCTGATAGTCTTGCCAGTTCGGTACTTGAACAAATTAACCAGCTACTTGGATCCACGACATCGTTTATCCTGGTAGGACACTCAACAGGCGCGCATGCTGCGATAGCGGCCGCAGCCGTGGTGCCCGATCGAGTTCGAGGTCTCGTATCAATAGGTGGAGCAGTAACCGGAAAGGAAGAAGGCGGTATCTACGCTGCTTTTCAATGGATGGCAAACAAGCTGGGCGGTTTAGGCCGAGCTTTGATTTCACCAGCGTTGCGGGTCAGCTCCCTAACTTTGGGCGTTCACAAACTGTTCATTGGTGATGTACTGGCAGAGCCCAAAAGCGTCATCAATCGACCCGACTTTCAAGCCTACTTGCCCTACTATTTCCCCGCTCTTCAGAAAATCAGCGGCGTATCCATGGGCATCTATTTTAGAGACTTGGCCAACATGGACCTCAGCCACATCATTCCGAGCATTCAATGTCCAGTGTTGGTAATGTGTGGCAACCGCGACCCGTATGTGTCCCTAGAACGAACTAAAGAGCTTTCAGATCTATTCCCCAACAGTAGTCTGGCGCTCATTGATGGGAGTGGGCACATGCCGATGTTTGAAAACTGGCCTCAATACCAGTCCGCTATTGAATCCTTTATGGCCAGGGTGGGCCAAAGTAATGCTCAAGTCGCTCACGCGTAGCCTCACGCAGTTCAGCCCTGCTTTCGGTGATGTATCTCACTTAGAGCATTATCGCCCCGCTTATAAACAGAAAAACCTGGCTGATCGAGCTTACCTCAATCGAATTGGCTGCCTGATCTCGATTGTGATCGTAACTCTCGGCATCCCTCTGGATTACGTTGTTTACCCTGAGCAGTTTGTGCAGTTTGCGTTCCTGCGTGTCGCAGAAGTCGCTTTTCTTATGGCGATGTACTGCATTACCACCTTGCCATCCGTGAAGCCCTATCTATTCCTGGTCACAACAGCCTTCACTTCATCGGTTATTTTAACGGTAGTGATCATTATCTATCAGACTGATGGAGCGACTTCGACCTACTATGCCGGCATCAATCTTGTGTTGCTCGGCATCGGATTTATGTTGGGGCTCTCATTCAAAGAAGCGCTGTTCTACACCTGTTTAACCCTTGCAAGCTATTTGGCTGTAAGCGCAGCCTCCGGAATCCCTGACGGTGCTTGGCGCATCGTGATTAATAATTCTTACTTCATATTTCTCACCGGTGTAGTTGCCAACATTGCTGCTTACTTTTCAGAGCGAGAGCGTTTTTATACGTTTTGCCAAGAGCAGGAAATTCAGCGGAAGAATTCCGAGCTGAAGGAAATGGATCGCCTGAAATCAGAATTCCTTGCTAACGTCTCCCACGAGCTCCGCACGCCCCTTACAGTCATCGTTGGTCCTGCTAAACACCTGCTGGAAAACGAGGGCAACCAACTGTCCGAGCATTCCCGCGAGGTTATCGAGCGAATCGTCAGAAATGGCTCCCGATTGATTAAGCTGGTGAATGATGTTCTTGAAGTGATGAGCTTTGAGTCCGGCAAAAAGCACGCGAAACTCTCACCACTAGCCTTTGATCGCGTCGTTAAATCCACGGCGGACCAACTCTCGGCTCTATTCCACTCTCTAAGTGGGCGGAAACTCCAAGTAAACATTGGTGATGAGGTCATTCCCGTGATGGGCAGTGAAATGCAGCTGGAGCGTGTCTGCTTTAACCTCATACAGAACGCCTACAAGTTTTCGCCAGCAAAAAACGGAGAAGTCAGCGTGTCCCTGGTCAGGCAAGGGAGCAAGGCGGTGCTTACCGTGAAAGATAATGGCATTGGCATTGACCCGAAAGACCACAAAGTAATTTTCGAGAGATACCGTCAAGCCGACGGTTCGCAGACCCGCCGGTACCACGGAACAGGCATAGGATTGGCCCTCGTTAGAGAGATCGTCTCAGCCCATGGCGGAAGCATCGATGTTTCCAGCAAACCCAATTTTGGAGCTACGTTTACTGTCTCCTTCCCTATTACAAACCAGGTAATCGATGAAACCTTCTCGACAGAGGATGAAAGAGTAGACCTCTTCCGAAGTGCAGAAGTTGACTGTCTCAACAGCTTCGAACAACGATCTGCCGTGAGCGCCGGCAATAAGCCATTGTGTCTCGTTGTTGATGATGAGCCAGATATGGCCGCCTATATCAGAACAGTGTTGGCGTCGGAATTCGAGGTACAGATCGCCGTTGACGCCTACGAGGGCCAGAAGCTGTTTGAGCAGACCAGGCCAAGCTGCGTGATCAGTGATCAGATGCTTCCTGGAATGAGTGGTGCAGAGTTTGTCGCCTGGTGCAGGCGCCAGCCGAATGGCCAAACAGTCCCGATCATTATGCTGACCGCTAAAAACGATCCACTAACAAAACAGGCGGCGATCGATGCGGGATCCGATGCATTTCTAGGAAAGCCGTTTGATGCAATCGCTCTCCGTAAATCGCTTGCCGACCTCATGAAAAGTTCGGATAGAGGCGTCATCGCCCGCCCGAAACTCGTGATCGTTGATGATGAGGACGATATCGCTGCAGTCCTAGTAGACCTCTTCCAAAGCAGCTACGACATTATTCGTGTTGCCGACGGGGGATCCGCGGTTGAAACCATACGTGAATGCCAACCCTCGGCTGTGCTTCTCGACCACATGCTGCCAGACAAAGATGGCATCGACATACTTACAGAGTTGAAAGCAAGCAAAGAGCTGCGATCAATCCCCGTAATACTTCTCACAGCGAACACAAAGAGCAATGTTAAAGAGCAGGCTCTAAAGCTTGGCGTTGATGACTTTTTATCAAAGCCGTTTTCTGGCCCAGAACTCACCACGCGCGTTTTCAATTTGGTGCAACGCACTCGCCTCGAAAGGCTGCTGGAAAGCAAAAACAGCGAACTCGAAAAGGCAATCTGCGAACTCAAAGCCAGTGAGGCTCAACTAATCCACTCAGAGCGCTGGAGAACACTCAACCACTTTGCCGGCGCACTCATCCATGAAATTGGGAACCCTCTGAATTACGCCCTGTCTGCTGCGCGTGTAGCCGCTAACCACAGTGACGATGCCGTGCGGGTTGAAGCTTTGGCCGACGCCACAGAGGGGCTTCAACGCATTCAGCTAATGGTGCGCGAGCTGAGAGATTTCCTTGCCCCTACCGCAACGCCATCTTTAGAGCTGAGACCCATATCATTGGTGGAGGTAATTGCGCGGGCAGCAAAACTGAACGCAGATCGCATGAGCCAGGTGACGCTCTCTGTGAGGGACGTCGAAGTAGAGGTTGTGGCGTCTGACTCCGCGCTTATGCATGTTCTCGGGAATCTGATCGATAATGCCCTTTACGCCATTTTGGAGAAACCAGTGGCTGACCCCCGCATCGATATCCAGGGAGCAATTGATGAAGAAGGACGATTTGTAACCCTCTCAGTTTCCGACAATGGCCCAGGTGTCCCTGCACATCTTGGCTCACAAATCTTTGAGCCCTTCATCCACTCCAACAAATCAAGCGCCCTCGGCCTCGGCCTATCTATTTGCAAGACGCTAATCGATAAAATGGGTGGGCTTATCGTTCTGGAACCCACTGACCATGGGGCCACCTTTAAAATAACGCTGCCTCTCGCACATCAGAGCCAGCCATCCCCGCTACTTACTGCATTACCTGAAACCATCTAGTCTGCATGCCCTTTGGCGCTGGGTTGTATATCGCAAACGGATTAATTCATATAAAATTAATTGGTTTCGTACACAACTATAAATTCAATCGTAATTAATTGGATTGAATTCTCTAACCAGTTGCAGCACCGGACGCCGCCATGATTGCCACGCCGGTGTGCAAACAGTGAGGCAGTAGATGACGACCGCGAAAAAAGCTGAGAGAACCCTTCAACAAGTAAAAATGCCAGATGACCTTCACAGAGCAATCAAAATGAAGGCCGTGCAAGATGACGTTTTAATGCAAGAAGTGTTCGATGAAGCAATGGAGAAACTAATCGCGGACAGAAAAACCAAGAAGATCCAGTACCTTGCCTCCCCGCGCGAGGGCAAATCCAGATCCTTTTGGCTACGGGACTCTATACTTGCCGCAGTACAATCGGCGGCAGAGCAAGACGACGTGCCTGTAAACCGGGTCGAATACACTGCCCTGGTTCGCTTTTTCGAATAGCTCCCAAAATGTCAATTTCCTCGATAGTCTCGCAAAGTAACATTTTATTTTAGACATTTTCATATAATGCTATATAATTCCTGTTGATCCGTCGCGGCACGCCATGGACGGTGCCCATCAACTCACCAGGAAGCGACACCATTGGACACGCATGAGACTCTCAAGCAACTAAAGTTGGGTGAAGACACTCGATCTGCGTTGAAATCCTATGCTGCTCAAGAAGGGATTTTTTTAAAGCAACTCTACCGCGATGCCGTGAGTTGGTTTCTCGCATCAAACGACCCTGAATACCTTGCCTCTCCCCGGGACGGCGTCTATATCAGCATTTGGTTGCCGGACCCTATCGTCATGGAAGTGAAAACCCGAGCCGAAGAAGACAGTCAGCCGCAAAACCGCGTCATTTACACCTCCCTGGTGAAGTACCTCGCGAAGAAGTCGAAAAAAATCATATAAAATTATATACAAGCGTATAAACCTGCCCTATACTCCATCTGTGTAAGTCACCGCCTGTAGGTTGCACAGATTATATGAAAACGACTAACTCTATATTATTAGCGGCCGTACTCCTGAGCGGGATTACCACCCCCGCTCTGGCCAGCAAGCCCAAAAGCGAAGTGGTTTTCGATGAAGGCACTTGGGTCATTCTGGACCATGCTCGCCTCCCCAAGCCCAAGTTAGAAAAAATCGCGCGCGGTGTTCATATCGATCCTCGGCTCTTGCAGGAGCTGACCAAACCTCAATCACGGACGTCTTCCAAATGAAATGCTCTCGAATGATCTCGGCAATCCTTCTGATTGCGCTCTCAATCACAGCCCATGCAACGACCATCGAAGAGGTTAAGAACACCCTGGCTGCAAAGTTCACCAATTCTAAGATCCACGATGTCAGGCCTGGCCCTATCGATGGCCTTTACGAGGTGACGTTGAGCGGAGCCCAGGTGATTTACTTCTCGGCGGAAAACAATGCTCTGGTGTTCGGGGAGATTTATGACCTTGAAGGTCAGTCGCTAACTGCAGAAGCCATTGCGCGAGCAAACCGCCTCCGGCTTGAAGACCTCCCTTATGACCAGGCGCTCGTTCTTGGCCCCGAGAACGGCGTTCCCATTATCGAGTTCACAGACCCGGATTGCCCCTATTGCCTTCGCTACGACGAATTCATACGCGATTCGGCAGTACCAGTTAAGCGCGTGATTTTCTTCATGACAGCGATTCATCCTCAAACCGCACCGGCCAAAGCCCAACACATCCTGTGTTCGGAAGACAAAGCCGCTGCCTTTGATGACATCTATTTGCGTCGAATCAAGCCTACAGCGACCTGTGACACCGGTGCTGAGCAACTTCAGGTTCACGCCAACGTATCGAGTCAGTGGCGAGTTCAAGGAACACCGACACTGATCCTCGATGGGAGCCCTGTGACGGGCTTTAGGAAAGAGGTAATCGCCAATTACCTCGCCAACAAAACCAAGGAGAGTTAAAAATGAAAGTGTCTGCTTCTCAAACTGCTCACGCAGAACTGTCTCGCCTGAGCGCCATTGCCAAAGCCCGTTTTGGCTCATTCCGCTCCGCTGCCCCGGTAGCTGCCGTACCCATGCTCGTGCTGGGTTCGATGACTGCCAGCGCAATCACAGCTCCAGCTGCCGGTACCTTCGCATTTGACCTGTACGACGTGGCTGTAAACGACATGCTGAAAGGCCCTGTTGGGTTCGTCGGCGGCCTGGCTGCGATTGTTCTTTCAGCAGTCCAGATCACCAAGAACTGGATGCTTGCTGCCGGTGGCGTTCTGGGCGGTACCGCCATGATCAAGGCTGACAGCATCACAACTTCGCTTGGCATGATCATCTAAGCGAGCAATGACCGGAGGCCGACCATGAACGAATCACGACTACCGATTTACCTTCATCAGCCGCTTCAAGTCCTTTGGTTTGACGCGCATGAAATGGCGATCATCGTGATTTTTTATCTTGGCGCCGCCATCTTTGGTGGCCTCGCCTGGATAACGCTGTTCATTGGTCCGGCCCTCCTTATTCCTATGAAACGAAAACGCGCCCGAGGCTGGTTCAGCCATCTGGCCTATGCCAACGGGTTCTTTGAACTCAAAGGCTATCCCGTTCCCACTGCCACCAAATTTCACGAGTGACCCATGAAAAGTCTCTTCTCCAATCTGTTTGTCCAGGATTCGAGCAATGTCTTTGCCGAAAACCGGCTGCTCAAATTTGGGTTTGTGGCTGTGGTGATCTTTGCTGGTCTTCAGACAGCCACAATTTCATCGAAGCTAGATGAACAACGCGTTCACCTGATCCCCATTGGTGGGCAAGGCGACTTCGTTATATCAGGATCCACGGCATCTGATGATTACTTGCGCTCAATGAGTCGTTACATCGTTCATATGGCGGGCGACCTTTCAGCCGCCACTGCCAGAAGGCAGCTGAATGAGTTGTTGCCACTCATTCACCCCGACGAATACTCCCGTTATCGCGATCTATTTACCCGACTGGCAGATGGTATTGAGCGCTACCCGACAGTCTCCTATGTCGTTCAATGGCGCGGTAATCGAGACATTAAAAAAGTAGGCGACGACACCATTCACGTTGCTGGCGTGAAAAAGCGGATTGTTGGTGACTCGGTGACCAGCACGGAAAACGTCACCTACCAGATCTCTTATTCATTCGAGCAAGGAAGATTTTGGCTTACCGGCATCAAGGAGGTATCGAACGATGCTTAATAAACAATTTTTCAACGCGGCACTGGCCGTGATGTTAGTAAGCTTGCCGGCGCTTGCCCACACCCAGGTTGTGAAGCCTGATGTTGTCACACCAGTGGAAATGTCCAATCGAGACATCAACAGAGTTACCTGTGTCGACGGTGCAATTAACGATGCTTTTTTCTCTCAAGAGAAAGGGATCGTGGTTGAGAACAACGGGAATAATAGCTTCATCAAATTTCTGATTCAGGATGATGGGCTGCACCAGGAATATGTTTCAGCCCGATCCGAGTTCTATCTGGTTTGCGCCGGCGAGATTTATACCTTAATGGTGTCTCCAAAGGACATTCCCGGGCAAACAATCCGCCTTTCTACAGGCGCGAAAAACCGCATCAAAGACAACCAGGAACTGCTCTCTCCCCTTCCCGATGAAGAGCGCGCAGTCTATCTGACTATGGCGGCCCTTGAGGACGACATCCCGGACAGCTTTTCGGTCAGCACAAACACGAACAGTGAATGGGTGTCCCGCATGACCGCCGGCAAGCCAAACACACAACTCGCGTTGCGCCGGACTATTCGAGTGGATGGGTTGGGGCTTTCCTTAAAAGAGTTTTTGGTCAGAACCAGCACCACGACCACCTTCAGCGAGACGGATTTCCTGAGCTCGGCCATTGGCGAATCGATCTTTGCGGTAACCATGGATCCGCTGAGCTTGGAACCTGGCCAAGTAGGCCGTTTGTTTGTGGTCTCTAAGGAGGGCTTCTGATGAAAACTTGGTGGAATGGCCTCGGAGCCGAAGACAGACTCAAGTACCGGAAATATAGCATTGCCGCTGGTTTCCTCGCTCTCTTGCTGTTCGTTTACTATGCCTCCGGTCAAGACGAAAAAGAGCCAGTCAAAGAGGTTGAAACGACAGACCTATCTCTAGGTGCCGATCTCCTGGAAGACGACATCCGTGCAAAAGTAGACAAGGATTTGAAGCACGTCGGCGAGACACTTGCCGAAATGGAGCGTCGACAACGCCAATATGACTCTCTGCTTGCGGCGCTTGAGACCTCTCAGAACGATTTGAAGCGGCAGGGTCAGGGTGAAGAAACCGGAAAAGAGGAAATGGTGAATCCCCTTTCCGACTTCGAAGCCCCGGAAGGCGGAGGCGAAGTATCTTATCCGGAGCCTCCAACCTATGTTCCCAGTTATAGCGCGTCCGAATCCTCCCTCAACGATATTCCGGTTGAAGCGAGAATTGTCGGCGGTATTGGCCGTGCCCCTGGTGCCGACTTCCAACCGGAGACAGTTTCAAAAAAAAAGAATTCGATCTACATGCCACCCAGCCACATGCCTGCAATTCTGCTGACTGGTATTCGTGCCCTTACTTCGGAACTAGGTGACGCAAACCCTGAGCCTGTAATGCTTCGGGTTCAGGCGCCGGCGGTGCTTCCAAACAGTGTCAAAGCCAACCTGAAAGGCTGCTTTGTCATCGCCAATGCGACGGCAAATCTCGCTCAGGAGCGTGTAAACCTTCAGCTGGTCAGTCTTTCCTGCATGAGCCTGGATGGAACAGCGGTCATTGATCAGCCAGTTCAGGGGTTCGTCGCTGACAGTGACGGCGTGCGCGGGCTTACCGGTCCAGTTGTTTCAAAGATGGGCGCTCATGTAATGCGGATGATCGTCGCAGGCCTCTTCGAGGGAGCAGGAAACGGCATTGCGGGTGCGGCTGCTACAACCTCGACTTCGGCGCTTGGAACAACACAAATCGTCGACACAGACTCAATCGTTCAATCCGCCGGCGGTCAAGCTCTCAAGTCTGGCTCTGAAGCCGTCCAAAAACTGTTTTTGGATCTCGCAAAACAAACCGTTCCGATCATTGAGGTCGGCGCAGCCAAAAGGCTGACCGTGGTCATCCAGAAAGGAACGGATCTCAGCATTATGGAGAAAGGCTAATGAAAAAATTTACTCTGCTGTTAGCGGTTAGCCTCTTGGGCGGCTGTTCTCTGGTGCCTTATGAAAACGAGTTCTCCTGCAACCTACAGGACAACTTTGGAAAATGTATCTCTGTCGAAGATGCTTATGAGGAGGCGGTGACAGGCGTAGAAAAGTATCCGCACATGACCAGGGCGTCCGAGCAAGCGCGGCAAGCCAGAGCGGAGCGAAAAAACAAGTTGGCTGGATCCCAGCGTGTAAAGGAGCAACCAATCGCTGCGTCGACATCCTATGACGCGCCGACGCCCTCTCACACAGAAGATCCTTCTTTTACGCCCCCTCAGTCAGCATACAGCGGCTACCGCGACCAGGTTTATGATCAGCTTGGAACCATGATTCAGGCGCCTCGGACGCCTATGATCAAACCTCCGCGCTCAGTCCGCACCATGATTCTTCCCTACTCCAGTGAACTGAAACGCAACCGGCTATACATGCCCCGATTCGTCTACAGCATTGTCGAGGAACCGCGTTTCGTTATGGGCCAATACCTTTATAAGAAGCCGGAGCTTACTGACTCTCTGATTGACCAGGTGCAAGGGAGCAACCAATGACCGCTGAAGAGAAAGTAGGCGCCCTCTCAAGAATCTGGTCGTTGATCGTTGGCGACAATGGCGGCATCACGCACAGGGACCTTGAGCAAGAGCTTCGCCGAAACAAATTTTCTGACTTTTTACCATGGGTCAGTTTTGATGAAGAGCTGGGCGCCTTCCAGACCCTGGATAACCGCTACGGCTACCTTTTCGAGATCTGCCCTCTCACCTTTTTGGGCGGGCGTGACCTTAAACAATTAGAAACGTTTTTATCGGTCACCTACCCGAAAAGAACCCAGATCCAAATCATGCTGGCGCCTGATCACAATGTGAACGGCATCCTTCAGGCCTATTCGCGCAACAAACAGCGCCGAACACCTCTGCTCCAGAAATCCATCGAGCAATACACCAGCTTCCTAAAAGCCGGCACTAAGGGAATGAGGTGCTATCACGGCATTCCCGTTCGAAATTGGCGAGCGTTTGTCTGCATCAAGACTGTAAAACCTCTATCAAGTGAAGTGCTGTCGATCGCTGAAGAAACCTTGCAAGCCGCCCATCTTGCGCC
This sequence comes from Marinobacter sp. MA, assembly GCF_048298425.1. Lineage (NCBI taxonomy): Bacteria > Pseudomonadati > Pseudomonadota > Gammaproteobacteria > Pseudomonadales > Marinobacteraceae > Marinobacter > Marinobacter sp. MA. Next base: position 26,001 of record NZ_CP103059.1, on the reverse strand, counting down.
CGCGCGGATGGGGGCAAATCATCTAGTTGCCTGGGCACGGCAGTTTTTCAACGATGCCGACGCCGATCCGAACGGCAATGTTGATTCCCGGCTTCCGCTGCGAAAGCAGATCATCAATGCTGAAACCAAAATTGAGTTCTCAGGTGGCGAAAAACCGTTTCGCTTGGGCAAGCGCTTTGGTCGAGTGATTACGCCAAAGGTTAACGCAAAATCCATCGATACCTTCACCACCAACACCCTGACCGGTGGCGTAATGGGCGCACCGGATGATCCCGATCAGATAACCACGCCTTTTGTTTTCAGCCTGAACATTGTTTTCGAAGACATAAAAACCTCTCTGCACCAAAAGGCCAGCGCCACCATGGCGCAAAAAGGCACAGGCTCTTTTGCAAAGGCCATTCAGAAAAGAACTGAGGAGTTTAGCTGGGCTCTGGACAAGCTCGAATCGGAACGGTTTATGACAATCATTCCATCCTTGGTCATCCTCGGAGATACCGAAGCTGAATGCATTGATTCGGTGTCGCGCGCCCGTCGACTCTGGGAATCCAAAGATTTCGTGATGCAGGAAGAATCGGTGCTTGAGAAACCGATGCTTATTGCCTCTTTGCCGTTCGGTCTCTATGACATTGATAAAAACATCGGCTTGCTCGACCGACATTTCTACGCGCCACTGAGCGCCGTGGCTCGTTTCATGCCCATTCAAGGCGATTTTCGAGGATCCAGCGACCCCGCCCTACTCTACGTCGGGCGCAAAGGGCAGCTGGTCGGCATGGACGTGTTCGACAAGCGAGCACCCAACCATAACTTCCTCATTGCCGCCGGTTCGGGTGCGGGCAAGTCCTACACGCTCAACGATCTCTGCAAAAACTATTACGCTGCAGGCTCATTGGTTCGAGTAACCGACATTGGTTACAGCCTTCAGAAGCAATGCGATATGGTCGGCGGCCGGTTTATGGATTTCGGCAAAGAGCGGATCACGATCAATCCGTTCAACACCAACTCCAAGGATGAGGATGACCGAAACGCGGACCTCATGACCACCGCCAACATCCTCGCTGAAATGGCATATTCCGCTTCTCGCCAACCGCTGCACGAAACGGAATGGACGTTGATCAAGGAAGCCGTTCGTTGGACTGCAGACCGCGGCGACATCGTCAACGGAATCGATGCTGTTCAACACTACCTGAAGTCCTATCCAAAACTCGCCTCTGACCAGGGCGAACCGCTGCCTAGTGCGGTCTCCAAGGCTCACGAACTCGCCTTCAACCTGCACGATTTCACGACGAAAGGCGTGTACGGGCGTTTTTTCAATGGCGCCGGCGGATTCGATATTTCGAACGATGGTTTCGTAGTCCTGGAGCTTGAAAAGCTTTCAGGTCAAGCCGAGCTGTTCAACGTGGTGATTATGCAGGTGATGAACTCGGTCACCCAGGATCTTTACCTTTCCGATCGCTCCGAACAACGCTTCGTGCTGTTCGAAGAGGCCTGGCGATACTTTTCAGATTCCCGGGGGGAGGAGAACAACCGACTCGGCAACCTGATTGAAGAGGGCTATCGCCGCGCCCGCAAGTACTCCGGGGCCTTTGGCATTGTTACGCAGAGCCCGCTGGATCTCCGGAAATTCGGCCCTGTCGGACAGGTCATCAAGAATAACGCTGCATTCAAGTTTTACCTTGAATGCGAGGACTACGCGAAGGCTGTAGATGAAGGGGTTCTCGACTACGAGGGCCTGGCTGTCGATCTCCTGACCTCCGTAAAAGCCAACAAACCCAAATACTCTGAGATCTTCTTTGATACGCCGTTTGGCCGGGGTATCGGCAGGCTGTCTGTGGATCCCTGGAATCACTGGATCGCAACGTCCGACGGCAAGGAGGTTGCCAAATATAACGCACTGATTGCTCAGGGTATGACGCCAGCTCAGGCGGTGTCCAAACTATCCGGAGTGCCACTTTAATGGATCGCTGGATTCTGCTCGTCCTCATAGGACTTTTACCGGGATTTGTATCGGCAGATCCGGCATCCGTCACTGAGGCCGAGACCACTGTGGGCAATGCTAGAAGCAGCTACGGAAGCGCCGAAGCCATCCAACAGAACTTCACTACACCTCTGATGTCTGCCGACGCCATGAAGACGTTCGATGGCCAGAGCTTCGATGCCAATTTGGGCTGCAGCGGCTCTCAGAAGTTTTTGGAAATATTCGTTGCACCCTCGGCCAGCGGTGACATTGGCACCTTGACGGTCTCTCAAGATAGCGACCTGGACGGCACGATTGATCGGGTATTTACACCAGGGGTTCCGGTGTCCGGTGTGTGTGCAAACGGAGCTGTTTCGTGTAACGCAGGGACCTGGGACAACTGCTCGGGACTGTCTTGGGTGGTGAATGGCTCAAGCGAAATCGGCATGACCCCGATTCCCCTAAACAAGCTGGGCGGGTGCTATTGCGTGAATAACTCATGCGGGACTGGCCTAGTTATGAGCAACTTGGACAAAGTCCTTAATGATTTGGGGGGAGGCGCAACCGGTGCGCTGACATCGCAAATGGACTATCTCACGGTTTCCGAAGTGGGTGTGACCGGACCGATGATTAAGTTTTACGCACAGAAGGCCGGTGACTGCGCTGCGGGCTCGCCAATGCTGAAAGCCTACAACAGCACGCCGGGTAACCTCGCCAGCGATGCTTTCTCCGCCTCTGCCGCTGATCCGGAATTTAATTTGATTACGACATCTCCGGCCGCTACAGCGGACCCTGTCCAAATCAAAAGCTGCCAAATAACCCGGAACGTGCCAGTGGAAGAAGTCACACTGAACGACATCATTGAATATGCCGGCGGTTCTGGAAACATTTTTCCATGCGGCCCAGATTGCCTTCAGCTTTCATTAGGGCAAGTTGGCGACAACTATTGGGCCGGTAGCTGCAAAATGTATGAGCGCCAGGTTCAATTCAATGTCTTGGACCCAAGCCGGATTTTGGAAGCAAAAATCAACTACGCAAAATTCGATGACTGGATGCAGATCTACGCCGATGCCGACCTGCTTTGGAATGGCCCCTACGGAAACTGGACAGGTACCGGACGACCACCGGGCGCTTGCGAGCTCTCAACCAACTGGGTCCGCTCGCCAAATGTCGACTTTAAGAGTTATCTGACGGGTGGACCCGTCGACTTCAAAATTAGAGTGGAAGTTACGGGGAATGGCGAAGGCTACGCGCTCGCAAAAATAAAGGTCGATACCGACTGTAAACTCAAACCTGACACCATTTCAAACAGCTGTAGTGCATACCAAAGTGACCCTGAATGCACACTCATGGAAGAACAAGTGGACGGGGTTTGGACATATCAGAATTTCGTCAATACCGGTCTTACTCCGTTGCCGTCCACCCAAGTGATCAATGGTTCAACCTGCTCGTTTACACCTACACGCCCGTGGTGGCAAAAAACGCGCAAATATCGCTGTCAGGTCACCGGTACATACGATTTCGATGACGCCCTCGAACGGGCTGACAACGTTCAAGCCAGCACCACGAACACTGGCTATCAAGACTATTTGAAGCAGTCTAACGGTAGTGTTCTGACGCCGACAGAAAGCCTTTCTGTTCTGGAAGAGGTTTCAGTGCCTGCCTGCACACAGGCATGCAAGACCAGAAAGCCGCGCTTAGCAACTGACGCGGTTCAGAACGGCGTCGTGCAGGAGAACCGCACAGACCCCAATACCTTCGATTACTTCTTCCACGAGTGTTCCGCTGGCGTTTGTCCGGCTGGACCCGGAGAGACAGTCGTTCAGTCGTGTGGATGTCTTAATGAATTCGCAGAAGCCGCAGCAACATTGCAGGCCGTTCGCCAAGCATCAAGGGATACGATATGCAGTTCAGGCACAGCCAACCCGCTTTAATTGGACTTTTAAGCCTCTTTCTCCCTCTCGGCTCAGTTTATGCGGCCAACTGGTCTTGTGGCCAAGATCTCAATATGAATGGTGATCTTGGCCAATCAGGTGAGACGGCTTCATGTTTTGAATCGCCAAGCGGGGGAGCGCTATGTCCAATTTCCGCCGTTGACTGTAGCTCAAGTCAACAAATGGTCTGCACGAACCCGGTTGCTTTGAATTTTGATGTGAAAGTCGCTCGGCAATTCGGGTCCTTCACGGTCGGATTCGATCTCAAGACTGGTGCCGTAACATCAGGCCCCACTGGCTTGGTCGCACAGATCCCAACGCTCGATTTCGACAGCATTTGCACAAACAACAATCCGATCAGTGCTACTGGTTCCACAACTTGGGACGCCCCGAGCCTATCCGGTACCAACTTCCTGGGCACAACGCTTGTGAACCTAGTGACCACCCCAAGCTGTGCAAACGGTTTAGTCGGCACAATCCAGATCACTGACAATTACACTGGGGGCCTCCCCTCACAAGCAGGCGGACAAGTTTCTTTCTCTACCACATCTGAAACCTGCGCCCTAGAAACCCAACACGCCTGCCCTTTAGGTAACAGCTATTCCTGTATGGAAAACGCCGCCGGACAACAACAGTGCAGCCCCAATGCCTGTGTTGATCTGGCAACCCAAGTGCCGGTGGTCGACGACATCGATACTGGAATGTATCAGGACGATGGCACGACCGCAGCCGATGGAACCTGCCTGGGACAGATGATGATTTTTGCAGGTAGAGCAATGAGGTGTGATAAAGCAGGAGTATCTACCGCGTTCCAGAATTGCTGCAAAAACACAGGCAAAGTGCTTGCGGATGACACCGGCGACTCTGGTTCCCCGACCCAGATGATTACTTCAGTCTACGACTCGATTACGCAGGGCAAATCGGAGTATGAAGCTGCGTTGGCCGCCGGCGCACCTACGATGGTGGCGGCGAATGCGGCGGCCACGGTGGCTGGGGATGTCATGTCAAACTATGGCGTAGTCGTAGATCCAACGGCCATGGTCGGCGCTGTAATCGACTACTTCACACAGTCCTGCGATCAAACATCTACGGAAACGGGTGTTCTTAATGGCTCAGGGTTTTGCTACGAGATTGGAGAATACTGCCGGGAAGAATGGGAATTTGTTGGGTGCGTCCAAAAAGCAAAATCGTATTGCTGTTTCAATTCGAAAATGGGTCGCATCATCCATCAACAAGGCCGAGCGCAGCTCAACTCTGTGGCCGGCTTCGGTACCCCGGAAGCTCCGAACTGTCGCGGGCTGACACCCGAGGAGTTCCAATCAATCGACTTTTCTAAGATCGATTTCAGCGAATATTACGGTGACCTGGTACCAGACACCATGACTCAAATTGAAGGGAAGATTTCTAATGGTGTTACGGATTTTTATAACAGTAATCAGTAGCTGTCTTGCCGGATCCCTGATTGCCGCCGAATCCCAAGTTCTTGGGCGCACCTATGAGATTGTTGAACCGGATGCACTGACTGAGATCCAGAGCAAGGTGGCTCAAGTTGATTGGGAAACAGTGATGAGTGACGGTGTTGCGCGCAATGCTGCCGCGCAAGCCGTGTCTCTGCCTCGCGCGCGGGAAGACCGCATTCGGTACCACATTCCTTATTACACGGCCGAATTCGATGTTAAGGACCAAAATGGGCAAATCATCTATCCAAAGGGATTCCAATTTAATCCCCTGGAGCATGTTCGTCTTCCCCAGCGGCTTATGTTTATCTCAAAAGATGACCTTGCCTGGGCACAGGTTCACCTGAAATCCACGGATATGGTCATGATCACCTCAGGTGATTACCGTGATATCGCCATGGCTTTGCAGCGCCCTGTTTTCATTCTTACCCCTCCTGTTCGCGACCGTCTCTCACTGCAGTTTGTTCCATCGATCGTGACACAAGAGGGCAGCACCCTCCGAATCGAAGAACACTCGATCAATCTCTAAATTTCATATAGTGCTATATACTCACATATATTGTTAGGCTAAACTTAGGGAAATTCCCGGACGTTTCTAGCCATGATGAGTATTCGAGCAATCTTGCTTCTTTTAACACTGATAGGGGCTTACACGGCCCCTCAATCAGCCCTCGCGTCCAAATGCCCCTCTGGCGTCCTGAATCCTGTTACGGACGTCTCCTGGCAGTGCATCTTCCCGATTCGCATTGGCGGGCTGAGCATCGGTAAAGGCGATTCAGGAATGCCCGATCCTGGTGCTGACTCCCCTTCCGTGCTCTGCAGCTGTAATTCAGGAGCGATCAATCGATACGGCATTGGTATTTCTATGTGGGAGCCCGCACGGCTGATTGATACCGTTTCAGATCCCTACTGCATGATGCCTCTCGGATTCAAGTTGATGAACACCGGCGGGAAACTGGGCGGATCGCACATGCAGGAAGATGGTCAGTCCAAAACCTTCCAGCAGATGCATTACTACTTCTTTCCCGCATTTAGCATCTTGGGGCTGTTCTATGACATCCCCTGCATAGCAGAGCGAGAATTCGACGTAGCGATGATGACTGAACTCATCCCTACCTGGAACAACGAAATTCTCTCGCTGATGATTCACCCCGAGTCGTTGCTGTTCGCCAACCCGGTCGCTCAACTGGCGTGCGCTGCGGATTCCTCTGGCGCCTTGGTTGGAAGGCCCGTCAATTCCCTCTTCTGGTGCATGGGATCGTGGTCAGGAGCCTATCCCCTGGCCGGGTCAATAACCGGCACGGATTACGTGACGGCGAATGCCGGGATCGCAGCCCGCGGAATCTACTTCATGGCTCGGATGGGACTACTAAAAGAATCCTCCTCAGATGGCTGCTATACCGCGCCAGTTCCCATTTGGTCCAAGGACAAATACAAGCTGCAACTGATGAAGCCTGTTCGGGACGATAGCTGCCGGCCGATCGGTCAAACCGGTTTGTTGTGGAGCCATTACAAGCACCCCCCCGCAGGCGGTGACAATTTTTCATGGATGGTGTTTAGGAGGCTCAACTGCTGTGTTTCTTATTAAAAGTAACCTGGGGTTTGCCCTAACCCTCTGTCTAATGAGCCCATTAGCCTCTGCGGAATCGGATGCCATTCCCACACTGCCCGATCAGATCAACGTGCCGGAGGAATACCTGGCGATCGCGAAACAGGCCAAAGAACGGGTGATGGATTCACCGGCGATGAAGGCCCGCGTCTCCGACGTCATGCAGGAGGTGAACAGCGACCAGTGGCAAGCCCGAAAGAATGAATTTCTCAGTCTGCTTCGGGCCGATGCTGGCCTCGATGCTGGCGATCCTGAAAACCCAGACCCTAAAGCAACTGGCTCCCGCGCCCTGCTATTCGTCTCAAGCTCCATTCCGGAAATCACCTTGCGGAATTACGCCAGGGATCTCGAAAAGGTCGGTGGTGTGATGGTGATGCGCGGCATGATCGGTGGTCTCAAGAAAACACAGCCCACCATGGAATTCATGGCCAAGGTTCTTCGCAAGAACCCGACGTGTGAGGGGCCAAAGTGCGCAATGCGAGGGCTTGATGTCGTCATCGATCCCATCCAATTCAGGAATCACAACATCACCAAAGTCCCCGCCCTGGTCGTTGAGCAGAACTTTGATTTTCAAAGTTATTGCGAGAAAGGCGCTGCAACCCCCGGAATGCAACTGCCCGTGGTTTACGGGGATTCAAGCCTACAAAGTCTCCTGAAACGCTTAACCACGATGACCGGCGGCGCACCGGCCGAATCCATTCTTGCCAAGCTGGAGAACCCAAATGCTCAATAATAAAGTGAAAAATGTCCTTCTCACTTTGCTTGTAGGGGCGCCTCTTGCCTTTGCAATCTCCTTCGTTTCAGACCACCTCAATATCACGGTCTCTGAGTCTGTCGATCACAGAATTTTTTGGGAAACCGACGCCATTGCCGGGCCAGGCGACTATGCGACATTCGAGCTTTCTCATGAATTGGCGGGCCATGAACCTGTGTTAATCAGCAAAAGGCTCATGTGCTGGGAGGGTCAAACAATAACCCAAAAGGATCTTGAGTTTTTTTGCGATGGAGAGTCTCTGGGGCGCGCCAAGACTGAAACGCTCAAAGGCGATCCTTTACCCCTATTTTCCTATTCGGGAGTAGTACCTGCCGGCAAAGCTTGGGCCTATGGATCGCATCCCGATTCTTTCGACTCACGGTATTGGGGTTTTGTAGACGTCTCCAAAACCAAGCGCCTCAAAGCGATCTTTTAAGGAGCCAACCCATGAAATTTGTACTGACACTGCTCTTGCTCGCTCTTGCTGCCTCACAGGCAAACGCCATCCAGCAGCCGAACCAGGATACTCAGATCAAGGGGTATCACTGGTATGAAGAACCGGTTAAGCCTTCTAGCGAAGAAGATCCCGATAAGAAGGAGAGGCAACCACTTCCTCCACCGCCACCGGCAGCGGAGATGATGGATATGCACCCGGATGACTTAAAAGCCATGCTCGAAAACTACCTGAAGGAAGCTGTTTGGCTTAGAACTCCGGAGAGTGTACTTGCCTATTATCGAATTCAGGATGTCGTGCGCCGCAAGGCTGCCGGATTTACGGCCGTGTCCAACATGGTCATGCTGCAAAATCCAACTCTCAGCGGTGCATCACAGTACCCGATTACTTCCCCAGGCCGAAAAGCGGAACTTCAGCAGCGCGCCAATAACCAGGCTCAATACCTAGAAAACTTCAGGGGCAAATATGCCCTAGCACTTTTCTCGACTGAAGAGTGCCCGTACTGCTCGCCTCAAAGAAACATTCTCAAGTTAGTGTCAGATCGCACCGGGCTTGAAACTACTGAAGTAAATATAAACAAAAACCCATCCGCTCAAGCGCGATTCGATGTCCAAGTGACCCCGATGGTTATTCTCATCGAGCGTAATAGCGAACGCTGGATGCCAATTGCAGTTGGGGTGGAATCAGCCACCAAAATCACCTCAAACGCATATCGCGCCATCCGCTATTTGAGAGGCGAGACATCCCCTGAGCAATTCCTCACACCCGAATATCGCCAGGGTGGATTCTTTGATCCGGGCGCGCCAAAGGGAGAATCGTTCTGATGAAAAGGCTTATCCTCCCAACCCTAATCCTTTCGCTTTCCGCGCCAGTGGCCTCCGCAAACTGGACGGATGACTGGTTTGCTTCATCCACGTCCAGTGGCGCATCAAGCTACAAGAACCAGCAACGCGGTTTCTACTCTGCAGGCTCCTATTCAGCCCGCTTCAACGTGTCCAACGACCCGCTTCTCACTATTTCTCCCCCCAGGGTATCTGCAGGGTGTGGTGGTGTTGATCTTTTTCTTGGCGGGATGTCGATGCTCGACCCGGATTACCTGGTCGATAAGCTTCAGAACATGATTCAGGCAGCTCCTGCCGTCGCTTTCGACACAGCAATGAAAGTGATGAGCAAAGAACTCTCTGAGACGATGAAAAGTTTCGAAAAAATAATCAACGACTTGAACGGAATTCAGATCAACGATTGCCAATTTGCCAAAAAGCTTGGCGAGCCCGTTGGCGATTTTATCGGGACCGCAGCCAGCAACCGTCTCAAAGCCCTGGATAGCAAGGCGGCCACCGCACTTGGGTCAGTTACAAGCTGGTATGAAACGACTGAAAATCAAGTAGCAGCCAACCAGGAGCCATCCGTCGACGTCAAGCAGCTTACTGCCGATTGTCCGACCCAATTCAATAACATCTTCAAGACTGGTTCCCTACTACAGAATGCCGCTGACGAATTCGGTTTCCAGTACGTCGATACCATGCGTGGATTCGTGGGTGATGTGATGATCAACGCAACGGCAGCCGTGAAAGCCCCCGTCATCGAACCGATTAGCTCATGCCCCAATAACGACGAATCCAGCATCGATGATTTCGTTGTCGGCAATGCCGAAAAGAAAGTCAACGGTGCGGCTGGACCTGTTTGCCAAACGGATTCAGCGACTCCAGGCGGTCTTCTGGCGCTAGTGAGCAATCAGATGAATGCGATCGCCACCAAAATCGAGAACAAAACCGCTTTAAGTGCAGCAGATGAGGCGTTCCTGACCTCTTCTCCGATCCCAATCCTGCCAATTATTGTCGATTCCATTGCACTGGGAGACAAAGCAATGGCGATCGCTCTCACGGAAGAAGTCGTCGCCTATGCCTATGCGTTTTATATGGTCGATGATCTCTACAACACCATCGACAACATGATCCGCGAAATCGACGCGGTTATGAACAGCACAGGCGCCGCCGGCCCACAATGCGACAGGACAGTTTACGCCGAGGTTGCCGACCATCTAACCGGAATAAAAAAAGACGCTTACCAATTCCGAATGGCCGCGCGAACCAGCTATCTCAAAAAGACCCAAGAGCAGATGGCACACATCGCATTTACCGCTGCCCAGGCTAAGCGACAAGAAGAAGTTCTTCGGCGCAATGCAGAGGACATCACTCAATGAAGCGCACACTCCCGATAATCGCTCTGATCCTCGTGGCAGCGCTACCAAGCACAGCGTTTGCCCTGGATATGGATTTCTATACCTATGACGGCTTCACGGAAACGGTAAACGCCTTTAAACGCATTTCACTGGTATTTGCGAATAATCAGTACACCACATTATTCGCCGTGGCCGTGGTACTCGGCCTGTTACTCGGTGGTTTGTTCACAGTCGGTAAAGGCATCATTAATTTCCAACAGTCGGCCACTGGCCTCAGCCTGTCCTGGTTAATGACGACCTTAATTGGCGTGGCTGTCTTTAAAGCATTGATAACTCCAACCGGCACTGTGCATGTATATGACCCGGTCCGAAATGCCTATGAAGCTGTGCCAGACGTTCCTGATTTGATTGTTTTGGTCGCTGGTATGACCAACAAAGCGGAGCGGGCAGTTCAAGAGATTGTGGATGCCTCGGCCGCTCATCCCTACGGGACAGAGGGAATGGGTGTTGGCTTCGAGCTCCTGCTCAACGCAACGTCGGATATAACCTTTTCCTCCGATTATTACCTCCAGAAGTCTATCCGACAGTATTTCAAAGACTGCTCAAAGCTTGCACTTGTCCTTCCCAGCTACGCAGTGGATCTTGCCGAGATTAAAAGCGGCACGGACGACTTGCTGAACCAGTTAGCCGATATGAAATCGCCTGCGATGTTTACGACCATGTATTCCTCTGGCGCGGGCAAGGCCGGCACAGTGATGAGTTGTTCAGACGCTTATGACAATGTCCTGGCGCCGGCTCTAAACGCCGCGCCAACATACGATGAGCACCTGAATTCCGTTTGTACCAAAACCGGCTTTGATATAGCCGTACCCGCACAAAAAACAGCGTGCGAAACAAAGATTCAAAACATGAATCTTAACGTGTTTGGAGCCGCAGCCGCCCCACCTGCGCAATTGCTTAGAAACGTGGTCATTAGTAATGCAATCGCCAGCGTTATGCTTGATGAAAACCCAGATGCGGGGATCCGCGCCTTAACCAACCGGTCCATGGTAAACAACGGACTTGGAATTGCTGTTAGCGCGAACGAGTGGATGCCAAAGATTAGGGCTTCAGTTACCGCCATAGTGTTGGGACTGATCCCGATTCTGGCACTTTTCATTGTGACGCCACTATTCCCCATGGCCCTGAAGCTTATCGTGGCTCTTCTCGGCTGGATAATGCTGTGGGGGGTCATGGATGTGATCTTGGCACAAATTGCGGTCGACCAGGCCTACGATGCCGTTGACGAAATTCAGCGTCACAACATGGGGCTATCCGCAATGTTCCTTGCCCCCGAAAGTGCAACCCAGGCGCTTTCTCTTTTTGGAAAAGCCCGCGGCATGGGTATCACCATTTCGGCTTTCATCGCCGCCATGCTCTTCAAGATGTCGCCCTATGGCCTGACGTCTCTGGCTGGAAATTGGTCGGGGCATGCTGACGGCGCAGGCTCTGACGCAGCAAACAAAGCTCAGTCCCCTGTAGAAAGCATGAACCATTTGAATTCGCTTGCGAGTGCTCGCGGATCCGCAAACCTCATGGCCGAGACCGGGTGGAACAATATCGCCTCTGTTTCTGAGCACAATCAAGCAGAAAGCCACTACCGAGGCCTCGAAACGATGTCTGGCATGGCAGATCTTGGCCACACCAATCCGATCACCTCAGGTAAAGCATTGGGCGCATATGGAGCCGGTGGAGTTGTGGGTGGCGTTGCTGGCGCCGTGCAATCCAACGGTGGAGATAGCTCCCCTGAAGCTCTATTCAAGCAGGGGCTAAACACCTCGAATGTAGAAAGCCAATCCCGTCATGGGTCTGCCGCTGGACGCCAAGAATCAGCAGCGACTATGGGCTATGGGTCTGTCCACGCCCAAGCTGCCTACGACACCGCTCTTGCCGTTTCCAATACAAGCGCCGACAACTTGCGCACAGGCACTATGTTGGATCGGATCATCCAACAGCATCCTGGAATGGAAAAAGGAGAAGCTTTCGAAGCTCTTGCGATGGCGAGAAACGCCGATCTTTGGGGGCAACTGGACTCTACGAATTGGCACCCGAGTGAGTTGGTTACTTTGGCTGAATTTACTTCCAATTTAAATAACTCACAAACCAGGGGTGTAATGGGTTATATGGCCGAAACTGGAATAACTCCCTCTGAGATTTATGAGTCTGTGGGTGCTAAGCGAGCGGCTACCGCTCACGGCGAAAAGGTAGCCTTGGATCAGCTAACACCGCAACAGTTCGCTGTGGCTAGCGCCTTCGAGAACATCAAGCAAGTTGCGTATGCCGAAGCAGGCGTTAACCAGGGAATCAACCAGGAAAATGGTGTTGAGGGTTACTTGCGGGATTCTGCTCGTCTTCAGCACGCCAGCACTGGCGCTGGCATTGAGCGCGCAAATACCCTTGAAGGGAAAACCGGGTGGTCTTGGGAAGAACAAGCACAAAGAGAAACATCCGCCAATTTTGGCTCCTTTTACTTCTCCCAAGAGGAAATGCAGAAGGGAATTGATACAGGCTGGTTTACAGAACAACAGGTTGCTGCAAGTTCTAATGGGGCCCGAGTCACCCTGGCCACGGACGGCAGCGGTGGCGTGATAAATAGCAGCGCCCTTTCCGGCCATAGCGCAACCCACGACGATCGTATAACCAAGGATAGCCGTTATTCTGAAACTGACTCTGTCTACATCGACACTGGCGGTCGAGTTGACACACCAAGTCTTGCCCACCTCGCTCTTAGCAGCGATCCGGAAGATACCCGTAACCTGGCCAATATTCTTGAGAAAATTCAGGGAGACGGCGAAGAGGGTAACCGCTTCGCCGCGATATCCCGCCTTACGCAAGTCCTGGATTCTATTAACACCAGCACAATTACTGGTGACGACAGTATTGGTACCCGAGCTGAAGGCGGTGTTTCCACTGGCATGCTAGAAAACTTTGGTATCACTGGATCGATCACGGGCCACACCAGTACCGGCATTCAAGAAACAGAAAGTACCAACATGAACCGCGAACGAATTACGCGGATGGCTGAGCAAACCTTTGAAATTTTGAACGGCGATGAAGTCCGTCCTGGAGAGGATGCATCAATGGCCGCCGCAAAATATGTTCAGTCAGAATTCCAGTCCTATAAAGCCGAAAGCCGAGATGAGGCTCAAACAGCATTCGATTTCTTCTCCAACCTCGATGACCCGGAAATCAATCCCCAGCAGGAAGATAACGGCGTTGACAGGCGAGGACGGCGCCGATGAGAAAACACTTTCAGGCATTCTTATCAGTTGCACTAACCCTAACTCTCTCCGGTCACGCCATCGCTGACATTGATAACTGTTTCATGGAAGCCGCCGGCCGCTACAAGGTCCCGGCAAAGTTATTGAAAGCAATTGCTCTTGTGGAAAGTAATAACAAGACCGATGCGATCAACGGCAAAAACAGTGATGGCTCCAGGGATTATGGATTAATGCAGATCAACTCCCAGCATTTAGAACGGTTGCAGCCCTACCGCATAACAGCTCCTGTTCTGGTTCGCGATCCTTGCACCAATATCCATGTAGGCGCCTGGATCCTTGCCGAAAACCTCGTCACCACAAAAGGGAACCTGTGGGCCGCCGTGGGAGCCTATAACGCAGGATTCTCAACCAAACCAAAAGTACAGAAAGCCCGCCGACAGTATGTGGCGAAAGTCCGCAATGCCCTTCAACGTATTGGAGAATAGAATATGGAACCGCAAAAAAGCACGGAACAGACCTTGATTGAGGCCTTTACGCAACAGCAACGGGCGTTCGCCGATGCAATAATGACAGAGACTCGAAAGACGCGGCGTAGTGCGAACTGGCGAACCTTTGCGTTCGTTCTGGTGATTGTGTCCATATTCGCAATCAACGTGCTCTACAGCACAGGGATTGTTGGGGGCACCACAATTCCAAAAGACGGCAAATACGTCTCACTCGTGCGCCTGGACGGACCTATCGAAGCAGGCAAGCCAACTTCGTTCCAGCAAATAGAGAACCACCTTTACCAGGCGTTTCACGACAAGGACGCTAAAGGCGTTCTTTTGGTCATTAATTCGCCGGGAGGCACGCCTGTCCAATCGCATAAGCTCTACAAATATCTGCAGGACTTAAAGGAAGAGACTGGCAAGCGTCTGGTCGTTCTGGGTGATGATATGCTCACTTCAGGCGCCTATATGGTCGCAGTCGCAGCCGACAAAATATTCGTGAACCCTTCAACTCTCACAGGGTCGATTGGCGTGTTTCAGCAGTCGTTTGGATTCAAAGATCTTGCTGATAAGGTTGGCGTTCATGCCCGCACCGTTGTTGCCGGTGAAAATAAGCGCAGACTGGACCCTTTCCTTGAAACTGATCCAGAAGACCTTCAAAAGGTTCAATCCGTGCTGAACGACATACATCAGCAATTTATCTCAGTAGTGAAGGATTCTCGCGCTGACAAGCTAACTAGCGATCAGAATCTGTTTACCGGGGATTATTGGACAGGACACGAAGCTGTAGAGCTGGGATTAGTAGATGGAATCGAAACCTATCATGGCGTTCTTGAACAAGAATTTGGAGCGCAACATGCGCTAGATTACACGCAGAAACCAGGCTTATTTTCAAAGCTGCCAAGAGTGGCTGAGGCTTGGCTGGAAGATGCCACGCTGAACATTCTAAACAGCGCTACAAATTCGATACCACGCCTCTAATCACCCTTGCCAATTACAAGCCTCACGTAAGTGGGGCTTTACCCTTTCCATAGCATTAGTCGATTTCCACTCACGACCATAAAGGATATTTTTTTCGATTTCTTTGTACTCACCGTAACTAATGAGCTCCCCGAGCTCATACACAACACAAGCACACCGCTGTTGATCCACTAATGAAATCTCACGACTCGCACCGGCAAGCCCCTCCAAACAGACCTGGTTGAGCTTGGTAATGCTGGTAACTTCCTTTATGGTCCGCACATCGTAGACCCCATCAGAAGATCTCGTAGGTTGTTGTCCCGATACTTGAGAAGTGCCAATGAGCAGAGTCACACACGCCACCCATCGCGCAATTTTCTTTGGCATATCCTTATCTCCTGTGTTTTCCCGTGTTTCCATTGGAGTCTTCTAATGCTACCTGCACTCCACCTCTAACGATGTCACCTTGTATCGCTAGGATTTCTCTAGGGTAAATCACTGGCCAGAAGCAAAATCCAAAAAAGCCAGTAAAAATAACCATCATCATCGGCGGCAAGACCAGGTGCATATCTGCCAGCATAAAATCTGGATTATTATCTGAAGAAAGCCCTGGTGTGAAAAAAAGGATGGCGATCACAGCCGCAACCACACCCACTGCACGCAATATGCCCCGGGCGAAGTGACAGAATACCCCAAACACCACGGCCAAAGGCACTGCCATTAAAATACCCGCTATAGCCGCCTCATTTACGCTCAGCTCAGGAAAAACCACAGCTTCGGTTACAAACCAAGCCCAAAACGCCATACCAAGCGTCGGCGCGACGACACTTTTCATAAACCCTATTGTGTAAAACATGCTCCATCCTCCTAAAGCGACATTCCTTTATCCGGACTATTCTTGGCCTTTCCAAACGTCTTATCGAAGACATCCTTAACTTTTTGAGCAACCTTCTCCATCCTGGTTTCTTTCACCAGGCCATCAGCAGCAAACATTTTCTCGACGCTCACGTTGCGACCTTCCAAGGCACTCGTTTTCTCGCCGGTACGCTCTTCAATACCTTTGGTGAGCTTGGCTCTATCGTCGGTATAAATCCGAGCATCTTCTTTAGCCCTGGACAATCCAACATAGAATGATTTCTGATTAACGAGGTTGCGCCGCCAACTTTCTGCCAATGCCATTGCGGATTTGTAGGTCTGCCCCTGGGCAGAAACAATTGTTGAGGCATAAGCATGGTCCCAATGTTTATCCTCTTTCAGGTCCAGCGAGATTCGACGCCCATCCTGAAATTTTATTATGGCCGTTGACCCATCGATCCGCTCAATTTCCCCCTTTGCACCGTTCTTAAGATCCCGGTCCTTGTCAGTCTTGGTCCACCTTATGCGATCACCCTCTGCCAGGCGCTTATCTTCTTCACGATAAACCTCGACCCCATGCTTGGCACGACCAGCAACTTTATCAGGTCGCCACTCAACTTCCTGACCGTCCTTGTTAGCAAATATTACCTTTTCGCCGTCAACACGAAGGACTTTGACCAATTCATTTCGTTCAACCCCAATGGTTTTAAAATCCCTCGCAAACTGAACCAAATCACCTTTCTGGTAGCCCCGTGAACTTCCTTTTTCTACCCTTGTAAGCCCCAGACTCACCAACGCCTTTAATTCGGCTTTATCTTTCCCCAGGTCGCCAGATTGTTGCAGCTTCTCTCGGATGCCCTGATTCACAACAGCCCGCGTTTCATTATCCGGAACCATCAAAAGTGTGTCTGAGCGGTCCCTGGCGGTTATACCGGCATAGTCATCAATCACTTGTGTCACCAAAGTTTCACGATTCGGGTCTTCGTGAATCCGCCCCGCGACGTTCTTCATTGCTTTGGCAACTTGACCAACCATCGCATCTTTCACTGCTTGCAGAAGAATCGGATTGTTCTTCTGCCGCTGGATTTCAGTCATCTGAGCCGTCTTCATGCCGCCTCTTACGAGCTGCGCGAACGGTTTACCCCACTCAACTGAACCGATCTGCGCGTGGTCACCAACCAACGCAACTCGGGCACCTTCCTTTCGAGCGTAGGTGAGCAGATCAGCCATTTGATTAGCGTTTACCAGAGAGCCTTCATCGACAATCCAGAGCTTTTTCTGATCCAGTCCCTTTCCGCCCTTCCCTTCCTCTTCCCGCGCCAATGCGTAGAGGTGGCTGGCAAGCGTTTGACTCCGAATCCCAGAGCCTTCCATTAGCGAATCGCTTGCCGATCCTGTTGGGGCAAAACCACGGACCGAGTATCCCTTCCCCTCTGCGACCTCGCGCACCGCAGATAGCATGTAGGTCTTACCAGTACCGGCATAACCTTGAACGCCAACGACCCTATCTTTCCCACTCAAGATGGTTGTTGCACCCTCCATCTGACCTCTGGTGAAACCCAAAGATTGTCCGTATTCCTTGACCGCTCCTTTGCCGGATATCGGCTTTAATTCATTTTGGCCAGTCTTCACCAGATCTACGATATACCGCTCTTTCTTTAGAGCTTGGGGGGTGGTGAGATACGCCTCATCCCGCGAAACCCCAGTGGCGTGAAGCAGGACTTTTTCCTGCTTCAGGCTGCGTAATGCCTGTTCTACGTCCTTAATACTGTGGTTGCCTACGCCCCACGCAAGGGTCATCTTGACCAGTTCACCTTCTGAGAAAACGGCCTCACGTTCCGCCAATTTCTTATAAGCAAAAATCGCGTCGTCTTTAGCGCGGTCAGGACTGTCCCTTTCAGCACTTGGCCGCGCCTCGGGGATGGTAGGAACCGTCAAACGAGCTTCTTGAAGCTCGCTCCGCCACCGTTCCTGCAATACATCCTCTGTCGTCGACTGCTTCGAATCGCGCGTCATTAATGATGCCCTATCCATGGCTTTGGCACCCTCCAGACCCCTTTCCTTTGCGGCAGCCTCAATATCCTTTCGCCGCTTGGAATAAAGATCTCGAAGCTCCTGAGACACCTCTTGAAGCTCAAATGTGCCGTTCTTGCCGCGCTCAATTGTGTAACCGAGCTCCTGGGCTTTCATGGCAAGTTCAGATCGGTATACCTGTCCTGCAGCCACATTCGGATCGTACATTTTCCTGCTTTCGATGGATCGCCACTGACCATCATTCCTCAGCGTAGCGTTCAGTATCACGCTATGCGTATGCAATTGAGGATCCAGCGCCCTACTGGTCGTGTGCGTAAATGTCGCCGCAGCGAGGTTTTCAGTGCGTACAAACTGCGAAACCCCTTCTGAGGTATTCCGGGCTCCAACCAGCCTATCTTCTATGTAACCGACAGCCGATTTGACCGCTTCTTTATGAGCGGCCATCAGCCGCTCATCACCTCCCATCAGCGCCATAATCGAAACGGATTTAGGAGCTGAAAACGTAAAATCCCAACCTGGTTTATGTTCCAAGCCACCTTTCCCGTCCGACCGCCCCAGCGTGTCTCCAGTTGGCAACCGGCCCTCCAATGCTTGCTGAAATACCTTAATGTCCACCGGCCCTTCCAGGCCCATTAAGGCGGCTCCCTTACCTACCCATTCGCTGGGAATTACCTCTTTCTCGCCGTTTTCATTTTTGCCGTAGTAATCCGCATCCTTGTAATAGGAACCAGCCTGTTTCGCGCTCCCGAGCGCCTTAATCGACAACATCAGAACAGCGCTCCGTCGACGTAATCATTTTTCTTCGACTCAACAGGTGCAGTCGCCTCTGAATTCCCATCCTTCGCCTCCGGAGCGGCTTCGACCGCTTCAAGAAGATCACCCTTCAAATCGCGGTGGATGAAGCCCTCGGCAATTTTCTTCAGCGGCTTTCGCTTAAGTTTGAACTGTGCCACCGGGAACGAACGCCCAAGCTTTAAATAGCCCACCAGATCTGGCAAAAACTGGATCTCCGTGGGCAGAACAATGGGACGAACATGACGCTGACGATTCAACGAAACACCATCACGAATGTCATTTACGCCGTAAGAAATGCCTTCATTAGTCTCCAATTGTTCGATGCTTCCTAAACCAAGACTGGCCCACTTGGCCGATCGCTCTTCGTTGAACCGAAATACAGCCCAGGTCGAACACATGCCGGCCAGTGTGTCGGCTTCGTCGCGACCATAGATCGACACCAATTGGGGGTAGCTCTGGACTCCCAATACCCCGCATCCACCGAACTTCCTGGACTGCGCCAGTGTGTCCGTAATCGTGGGAAGCCTGTTCAAGCTTGGCAGCTCATCGATCAGCAACCAGATCCTCCGGTCCCTGCATGGTTCCATACTCAAAATCGCAGATGATGCAGTATCCAACCACGCGGTTATTAGCGGCTTAACAACGTCCTTTTGGTCGTCTTTTCGAGTGATAAAAACCCACTGATCACCATCGTCGTTGCGCACCCATTCCTTGATAGAAAACGTCGGCCCATTATCCTGGAGGTACTTCAGCGGTCTGATGTAAGTGGCCATAACCGCTCGAACGGATGACGCCATTTTCTCAGCACCTTCAGACAGAATTGACGCGCCTTCTGTGCCTTTCAAAAAGCCGATAATTTCCTCCATATCGGCATTCAGAATTTTGTCCACTAGCAACTTATTTGATCGCTGGGGATGGGTTGCCAGCTTTCGAGCCATAGCTGCAAAAACAATCCGCGCGGCGGTAGCCCAGAAAGGATCGTTAGACTTCTGATCAGGAATGAACGAGGTCGCCAGCTGATCAAACTCATAATCCTCTTTACACTCGGTCCAGATGTCCCAAGCACGCCCCCTGGCGTCAAACGGACTCAAGATCACGTCATGCCCTTCGCGATAGAAGTTCTCGACCATTTCGCCGGATGGGTCGTAGAAAATCGCACGCTCACCCCGTTTCCGAATAACCTCCGCCATTTCTTTATAGGTGACAGATTTGCCTGTCCCTGGCGCACCCACAATCAAAAAGTGAGCCGGCTCTGAATCCTTGGGGATCGGTATATTCGCGACGGTCATTCCGCCTGTTTTCGTCGTGCGCTTTATCGCTTTTGTCAGCTCCTTTGAATCGACTAGCTTCCCGCCACGAACAAATTCCTCGTTGGCAAAGTCCTCACCAGTGCTATTGAGGAATCGCCAGGCCACAAAACCAAAAACCGCCAATGCCAGAAACCCAAACACCACGCCAAAGGCCAGAGCATGTGTGCTTCGATCTAGCACTCGATGAATTTCCTGGTTCCGCAGGAAACCCACCGCCGGAATAGTCCGGCTACGACCGTCGGGGTAGGTAACAGATACGGTCGCATCGTCAATCTTCAGCCCTTCATATTTCACATAGGCTTCGATGTAACCGACTGCCAATGAGCGCTCAAGGGGCGTCGTTTTGACCCAATAGGTCGTCGCAATCGCCAGTACAAATAAGATCAAACAGAGCCTGGAGAATTGGACGACAACCTGCCAGATCATGCGCAAGTAATGGATGGTTGTCTGGCCACCGCGCGTGAAGTTACCGATGTTGGAGCCCCTGAAAATACTCATCTAGATCATCCCCATCCGATCAAGCATTGAGCGAGCATCCTCTCGCGCCTCAGCAATCAAGCTTTCGTTTTGAGCACCCGCGAACCTCTGTGTAAGACATAGGGATTGGACCCCAATCTTTATAAGCGCGTCGATCTGCGCCTGGGTACCCTCGCTGGCAGCGACACCCCGCTCAATCAAGATGCGCCACATTTCCGCCTCAGTGGCGATCCCTCGTTTTTTTGTTTCCTGTTTAACGAATGCGATCGTTTCTTCCGACACCCGAATTGAAACAGCTCTCACGGCTATAGCTCCTTATAGCTTTATATTTATTCATATACTAGTATAAAGAGCGTATGCGCGCCAGCACTACTGAAATCAGGGCCCGTACTCGGAGGCGCATACCGCATCGCCCACAGGGCGTATGCGCTCTATCCCTTGTGCCACAAGGGATAGAGTAAAGCAGCGTCAGCTGCGTAGGGTGTGACGAAACCAAGGCGACCGCGTCGCTGAGGTCCAATCCCCTGCTCCATCCTGGTGTTTTAGGCACCGGGATCTTTATCAGTAAACCAACGGTAAACCACAGGTAGACCAGGAGAGTTCGAAATGGCAAAACAGTCAGTATTTATTAAGTCACGCGAGGATACGGTAACCGTCTCAGCCAAGGTTCCACGCTCGCTCAAACTCCGAGCCGATAAGCTACGCGATCAGATCCAGGAAATTGACGACGAACTATCGTTTGATCTTTCTGTTTTAATCAGAGACGCCATTGAGGAAGCTGTCGACAAAGGTGAGAAGGAATTAACCAGGTTAAAGAAGACGGTGGAGAAAGAGTCGAACAACGCGTTCGGATCCTCTAACACTGAGCAATCGACGGAAACGCTTTGATCGGCGTGGCCGCCGTCCAGGTGGCCACGCCCAGCTCAAAATCCAGACACAAAAAAAGGGCCTCGCGGCCCTTCATTGTTTGCCCTCTCAGGCGGCTTGGTCCTCCCTTTCGCTTTCATGGGCTGCCAGGTACTCAAAACACAAATCGTGTGCCTTCTGTGCCAACGTGGCCGCTTTGAAAAGGGCTTTCTTGTCAAAGTCCAGGATTCGGATCCAGTGCGCCAGATAGCTCTTGTGCTGCAAATCACCCTGTAGACCAATCCGGCTGCACATCATCCAGCTACCCAACTCGGCGACCAGCTCCTCAAAGGCGTACGCGTCAGAGCCAAACTTACCGACCAATTCCCGATTCAGGCGGCTTTTGTGACCAGTCGCGTGAACCATTTCATGCAGGCGTGTGCAATAGTAATCCTCGCCCTTAGCGAACTGTTCACGGGTTGGCATTCTGATGATGTCGAGGCTTGGGATATAGCAGGCCTGATCGCCACCATGGCGAGTCTCGATCGGAAACGCCTCACAGATCGCTTCTGCATCTTCGATGGGAGCCCAGGTCGGCTCAACCTCAGGTGTTTCAAAGCCTTCAAACTGTTCGCGATTGAATACCGTGAAAGCCTTCATCACGGCATAGGATTCTTTCTCGCCGGTGTCGCTGTTCTCTTTCTCCATCGGCTTAAAGAAAATACAGGTTGTGCCCTTCTCACCTTTACGGACAAAAGCGCCTTGCTGCTTGCCCTGCTGGAAGGTCATCCACTGGTTTGATCGGTAGCCTTCAGCGCGTGCGCGCATGGCTAACAGAAGAACGTTCATACCGTTGTACGGCTTGCCAGTCGTACCGTTTACCGGCATGGCAAAAGATCCGTTTGATGTCCATGGACAAACCCAGGGCTTAACACCTTCTTTCAGGGCTGCCAAAAATTCTGAAGTGATTTCTTGATAGAGGTCGCGCTTTGCCATCGTGGGAATCTCCTAACTCGCCTCGATAACCGGCGGCGAACCCGGAGGCCAGCACCCCGCTGACCATGTGATTATTATCGGTTTTCCTTCCCTGTATGTCAATCTCTTTGTATACCTTTCAAAGAATAAAAACCCATATAAATCAGCCCTCTTTGTGCATCTTCGTCTAACGCCAGACTTGTCTTTTGCAGTGTGATGATCTTGATTGTCCGGATGCCGCCGGGATCGGGCAGAGCCCGACTTAGATTCAGCGCGGCTTCGCCGCCGCATCGTTGGTGAATGCTGACCAGGCCCCTGCCCTGTCGTGAGATCCCGACCGCCCATCAACCGCACCCGTCGAAGCAGACGCCGGGGCGAGCCTTGCAAGGTGGAACGTAGCGCAGCGAGTAGACCTTGTGAGGGTCGTCCTGGTGTCTGAGGGTGCATAAAGGTTGATGGGGGGTCGGGATCGATCTGCGGGAAGCACTTCACCCTGCTTTTAGAGCGTGTGGCACAGCCACTCGCTCCTGGAGGATCGTCTTAACAGTCGCGAAGCGTCTGTTGATCCGACTTCAGGGGCCCCGCGATCAGCGGGGATCCTTTACCGGCCGGAGGTCGGAAGCGCGAGGGATACGGAGGGCGTCAGTCCCGCCAACGGCGGGATGAGCGAATAGCGAACCCGGAGAAGCCCGCCCCGAAGGGCGCGCCCAGGCGTTCATCACCCAACTAAGAAGGCCGGCCGAAAACCAATCGGTTCCCGACCGAAACACCATTCCTCGGTTTCCCGTTATGCTTGAGCGCCTTCATCCAGACAACCAGGCAATCGATTTTCTCTCGCTGCATTTCGGCAGTTCTTAACCACCTCGACGTTAGCACTGTGAGCTTTCCATTCCCCGAACGCAGCATCATCGACCGTGACCAGAGACTTCCCTTCCGATAGTGGTAGCTCCCTCACTACGGTTCCACGTTTCAAGGGCCAATCCCCAACGTGTTGGCCGGTATCCCTCAAAAACTGAGCGGTAAACCTTACCTCTTTCCCTAGTAAACTCATGCTGCTGTTTCCTTACGTTTTTGGATGTGAATAACCAGGTCCCGAAACTGCCTGCCCGTCATTGGTCCCAGCCGAATCGGCTTTCGCTTTGAAAATGCCCGCACCACGGCTCGTGCTCGATGATCATAGAGACGCATGGCGATCCCTCCCGAGCAATCTCATCTCACCCATGCTGCGCCTTAGATCTCGCGTGCTCTCACACAAATCTGCAAACAGAACAGCGTGGCGACGTGTGACAAAATCACCCAGACTGTCACGGCGTTTTCCGGCGATACCAAACACTGAATGAGAATGCACCCCTCCACCGGTCACTGTTACCAGTTCAAACTCGTCGTACATCGCCAGATCGGCCGCACTGCGCAAATAGATCAACGTGTCCATGTGTAGCTCCTTACCCGCCACGGGTAACCCATAATTTTTGTGCTTACCCGCCACGGGTAACGTGACGGGTAGCAGTTCGGTTAAGCGATCAACCGCTTGATGTCTTTGGCGTGTTCCGAATCCATGGCGTCTAGCCACAATCGGTTATAAGCCGTGTAAAACACGGGATCACCGGTGAAACACGCAAGGCGGGTAAACGCTACCAACGACAACGCCATGCCTGCGGTCGTCGCATCTGCGCGTACAGCTACCAGGTTCCGAGGGTTGAATAATTTGAGGCGCTCGTTGATCACCGGCTCCATGAAAAAGCCAGCGGAGTTGGTGGCAAGATAAAGCCACTGGGCACCACGAAATTGCGGCTGCCACTCAGCCATTACCGAGAAAACGGTTTGCTCAATCTCAGCGCGGTACGCGCTCAAATAGTGTGGAAAAGCCGCTTTGCGGAATTTGAAAACAGACGCCGAAGCGCTGGACAAACAGGGTGCGGTTGCACTCATGGTGGGAATCTCCTAACTCGCCTCGAAACCGCCGGCGAAACACGGGGGGCAGCAACTGCTGACCACTCTGAAATTATCGTTTATAGGTCGCCTTTTGTCAACTTTTAATGCAACATTTAAAGCCCTAATTTTATCTTTGAGCCGGAATCTTTCCAGCCACTAATGTGATTAACGGGTTGCTCATGCTCCTGGGCCACTCCAAATGCAGATAGCTGGGTTTAGCTACCGATGCCCTAAAGTCCACTCGACTCGTCGCAACGAAGGCTGTACCGGCAACCAGAAACGCGATCCCGACCGCTTTCAGTTCATCTTTCACGATACCTCTCCCTGAGAAAGTGGGGGCCAGACTTCGGCCCCCTAAGGGTTACTTGATATGAAGTTCCAGCGTCCAATCCTTGGACACAAAACGGAAATCAACCTCGGAACCCAAGACGGTAGCCAAAAGCAATACGGCGATAATCCATTTTCCGCACTTGGCTAGTTGCAGCTTGGTTTTCATTTTTCTTACTCCATCGCCTCGTAACACCGGCGAGCGTGGCGCTTAGAATATTCCCTAAGTGCATGATAATAATACCATTATTTCCGTTTTATCGTCACTCTTTTTGTATATCTTTCAGTGATCAGAACACCCCCCTAGAACCCGAATTGATCTTAGAAAACGCTTGCACCGCGCTCTGTGATGATCTTGATTGTCCGGATGCCGCCGGGATCGGGCAGAGCCCGACTTAGATTCAGCGTACCGCCGCCGCATCGTTGGTGAATGCTGACCAGGCCCCTGCCTCGTCGGAGATCCCGACCGCCCATCAACCGCACCCGTCGAAGCAGACGCCGGGGCGAGCCTTGCAAGGTGGAACGCAGCGCAGCGAGTAGACCTTGTGAGGGTCGTCCTGGTGTCTGAGGGTGCATAAAGGTTGATGGGGGTCGGGATCGATCTGCGGGAAGCGCACTTCACTTTTGCTTTTAGAGCAGTGTGGCACAGCCACTGCTCCTGGAGGATCGTCTTAACAGTCGCGAAGCGTCTGTTGATCCGACTTCAGGCCCCGCGATCAGCGGGGATCCTTTACCGGCCGGAGGTCGGAAGCGCGAGGGATACGGAAGGCGCTAGTCCCGCAACGCGGATGAGCGAATAGCAAACCTCGGAGAAGCCCGGCCCGAAGGGCGCGCCTGGTTATTTATCCCAGCACGCAGCCACCTTAACGACTGCAACTTTGAATTATACTGCCGCGCCCATTTTGCGGCTGTTTCTGCAATAGGGCCAATCTGTTAAATCAAGAGGGTGAGTGCTAATGCTCCAGAATTACTCTAGTTTTGACCCTACTGCTTACCGCTCTTCCTGCGAGAGCGCGATGTGACAATTGGTAACGCTGAAGGAATTAGAAAACTCAGATCGCAGGGATCCAGCCTACAAGTCGTACATGCTTGGTTTACAACGGGCATCATGTACACCGACGGCGTAATGGAGCAACGTTTTGGAGAAAGTCTTTTTTGCCTTCCAGAGACCATGAATTTTGGTTCCATTGATTACAAAGATGACTTTTGGAGGAAGCTGAGAGAATGGGAATGGCGATGATGCTGTAGCTGAAATGGTGATGATTTTCGCTCTAATGACAAACTTCCCATGTGAATGATTAAGAAAGGGCCGGAAGTCTCTTAACCTCCGGCCCAGGGACAGAATCAACCCTCCACAGCTTCAGGTCGCATCTGCGGCGGTAGCCAACCTTTTGATTC